>QZJY01000060.1 GCA_003597995.1 Dehalococcoidia bacterium | reverse complement strand
GGGCGCGGCGAGTGCTACCGGGGACAGTGGCGCGGCGAGTGCTACCGGGGACAGGGGCGCGGCGAGTGCTACCGGGGACAGGGGCGCGGCGAGTGCTACCGGGGACAGTGGCGCGGCGAGTGCTACCGGGTACAGGGGCGCGGCGAGTGCTACCGGGGACAGTGGCGCGGCGAGTGCCGAGGGTAAACATTCGGTGGCGTTAGTCACGGGCGTTGACGGTAGGGCGCGGGGGCGGCTTACCGACTGGATTGTGCTTACCGAGCGCGAACGCAATGCTGATGGCGAGTGGCAAATCAAGGGGATGAGAGCGGTTCCCGTAGACGGGAAAACAATCAAAGAGGATGTCTATTACACCCTAAAAAATGGCAAGATTATCGAGGCAGAAGATGCAACCCCACAATGACTGGTGGTCGGCTGGAACGAAGGCAAGCTGTGACCATGAATGGGAGTATGACCGTGCCCACCATGATCCGCAGGTAGGTGATGTCCGGCGCTGCCTGAAATGCGGGCATACTGAGACCTACCAGCGTCAAGTAACTTTCGGCCACCCCGGATGGATAGGAGTATGGAGATGAACAGACATGAACTTATCTGCGAGTTACGCAAGCTGATCGCCAGTATTGAGGATGGCATGGAGCCGGGCGATGTCGGCTGCAAGATGGAAGACTTGCTGGAAGAAGTCTATGACACGGAAGATAGCGGAGAGGAGTTTTAATGCTTACAAAGGAACAGCTTGCCGGGCGGGCGCATTATATTGGAGCATCTGAGGTTCCGGCTCTTTTCGGAGAGCATATTAAGCTCACTGGTACAGACCTGTGGTTGATGAAAACCTTCCCGCTGGAACACAAGGAGTTAAACACGGCGGCGGGTGAAATGGGCGACGACTTTGAAGAGCCGCTGATTAAGTATGCTATACGGGAACTTGGGGTACAGGCTACGGTGGAACCCGAACGACTGTTCGCCATCCATCCTCAGTGTCCCATCCTTGCCGCAACGCTGGATGCGCTCATTGTCAGCGATGATGAGTACGAACTAAGCCTGGGTGAAGCCATAGAAGCGAAAACGACCAGCATAAACGACATGGAATTTGGCGGCAAGGATAACGAATGGGGAGAGCCGGGAACAGATCAAATTCCGAGCCGCGTGATCCTTCAGTGCCAAGCCCAAATTGCTTGCCACAACCTCAAGCGCGTCCATGTCGTAGCGTTGCTCGGTCGCATGGGACTCAAGAGGGAGCTATACAAGGTCGAGCGCAACGAACAGATCATACAGGCGATCATCGCGCAGGCGACTGCCTTCTGGAATACCTATGTCATCCCGAAAGTCCAGCCGCCCGAAGATTCCTTCGGCCTCGGCGGTCTTGATATTATCAAGCGCGTTATTCGCCAGCCGCAATCTTGGGCTACCGTACCGGATGACCTTATCAATGACTGGGATGCCAAGCGCACGGCCCGGCTGGAGGCCGAGAAGCTGGAAAAGGAAGCGCTGTCCCGTGTCCTGACCCCGCTCGGTGATGCGGAAGGCGTGAAACTACTCGATGGCCGGGTGCTCACCTACTTCCCGACCGTGAAGTCGATACTCGATCAGAGCAGACTCAAGGCCGAAGCCCCTGAGATATACAATTCGTTCCTGAAGGAGTCCGTATCCAGAACCCCAAGGATTAAGCAAGGAGAGGCGTGATGGCTCTCGGTAGGCAGATCAAGAGTCTCAATGACCTTAAGGTCGCTGCTCAATCCAAGCGTTCGGTTATTGTTCCGAATTGGTGGGGCAAGCCACGGCCAGCCGCATTTATACTATGCTTTCAGGGTGGCGTGCTGTGCAATCTGTTCAACGAAGGTATGTTTCTTTATGAGAAGGAGAGTAAGAATGTCGAACGGAACTGATGTTGCTGTCGTACAGCCCAAGACGTTGAAGGAGTACATCGAAGTCAAGCGGCCTGAGATCGCATCCATGCTGCCGAGCCATGTCAACGTGGAGCGCTTTCTTAAGAGTGCCATGCTGGCAGTGGCCCGTGACCGCAACCTGCAAGAGTGTACTCCGCTGTCACTGTTCACGGCTGTGGTCAATGCCGCAGAACTCGGCTTAGATTTTACGCCCGCAAGGGGGCACGCCTACCTCGTAAAATACGGCACGTCCGCTCAGATGATGCCAGGGTTTCGCGGAATGATCGACCTCGCCAAGCGCACTGGCGATGTGTCTCAGATAGAGGCACATATCGTTCACGATGCCGACCGCTTCGAGATGGAATTTGGTACAACGCCAAAGCTCGTTCACGTTCCAGAGATACGCAAGCCCACTGGCAAGCCGATTGGCGTTTATGCCGTGGCCCACTTTAACGATGGCACCAGCCAGTTTGAATTTATGAGCATTGAACAGGTGGACGCTATCCGCAAGCGTAGCAAGGCCGCTAACAATGGGCCGTGGGTCACGGACTACATGGAGATGGCCCGCAAGACTGTGGTGCGCCGCCTGTTCAAGTACCTGCCGAGTAGCAGTGACCTGCTGGACAAGGCTATCGAGGCTGACAATAAGGCTGTCGGCATGGTGGACTTTGAGATCGAGCCGATGGAAGATGGAGAAAAGACCAGCAAGCTGGCCGATAAGCTGGCGGCAAAAGTGGCTACGCCTGTTGCCGAGGAGCCGCCTGCTGAGACCATCAACGAATCGACTGGCGAAGTCGAAGGGCCTGCCCCGGCCAAGCGTGGACGCAAGCCGAAGGAGGAGGCGTTGCCGGTTGCTGACTACAAGGGACGGCTCAAGGCTGCGATGGCTATCTTTTCCGAACGGGAAGTGATCGAGGCCAAGGAGAAGTTGGGCATCAGGAAGTTATACGATACGGACTTGACGCAGGACGAAGCCAAGTCCATACTGCAAATACTCAACAAGGATGGTGAGTAATATGCCGAGGGAAAAGAAATCAATTCATGTCGAGCCAGATTTGAACATGGAACTCAAGCGGTTGAACTTCGTTGATTTTCTGGAGAAACTTTATGGCCGCAAGTGGGGTTCGCGGCGCAAGTTTGCCGAGGAACGCAAGCTCGATCTGAGCAAGGTCTACCGCCAGTTGAACGGCATTGAAAAGATAACGCCGGACATGCTTAAGGAGATGGCGGCGTTCGTTAAAGCCAACTCGTAGGAGGGAAGTATGTCTAAGTTTGCTGAGATGTTGGACGAAATATCCATATTGTCATTTGTGGCTCCCGTCAAGGTGACGCTATGGGTTTACAGTGACGCAGTGGATATAACGTGCAAGCGGTTAAACATTGAGACGGATTCTGATTTTCCCATTATGGATCGCAAGAAACAGTTGCGAAAATCTGCCGAGCGGGTTCTGGCGATACTCAAGGAACGGACGCAGGGAGAGTAAAACAGCCCCACCTAAGCAGGGCTGTTCTGGTCATCAGTCGCTTCGATAACGCCGTCAAGGGCTTTGCCGACAATCTCGCCGCCCTTGGCGGTTTTCTTTCCTGCTCCGATATTGCCGCTTTCGACCTCATCTGCGGCGGCACGGACGAAGAAAAGCAGGTACTGCCACCATTTCCTTTTTGCCACGGGTTACTCCTTTTTACTGCGGTTGGGCAGCCAGCCACGGAAAACAGATATGACATCATCAAACGTGTCAGCTTTTTCCTGAACCGACAGGCTACCGTCCTTGACACGGGCAAGGACTTGATTGAGAAGCCATCCGATGCGTCCCAGTTTCAGCACCAGGGTCGAAAGGAACGGCACTATCACCAGTGCGATCACCTGCCAGTTGGTGATGATATAATCCCAAGCTGCATATACCTGTTCCATATTACGCCTCCTTCTCAGCGTTTTGTGGATCGTTGATAGCGGAGTAGGCGTTTCCTACCCGGCGGTCAACGTGAACGAACTTCTTCTTTATGTAAAGGATTCTGCCTTTGAAGAATCCCTCGGTTTCGGCGTACCATAGTGGAGCCGGTAAGCCTGGAACGGATGTGTCGGCAGCACCACCATAAGCCACTTCGCGTACAGCCTTATCTATCTCTGATAAGTGCTGACTCTTCCCCGCTCCACCAACTGCCGCGTTATGCTTCGGGCACCGTACTCCGCAGCTTATGGCTATCGACAACTCACGATACGACTGGTCATCCAGCAACTTGCGGTACTTGACATACTCCTGCTTGGTATTGATGCGCTGGCGCAGCAGTTCAAGTATCTCGGCCGTCTTTTTTATTTCCTCGACCCAGTCCTTCTCGGCTCCGCAACCACAGTGGCAGCGGAACTCCCGAAGCGTAAAGTGCTCAGTCAATCGCATTGTGCTTGTCCCTTAGCAGGCGTTCTATCTCTTTCAGTATCTCGTTGTTCTCCACCTGCCGGGCGTTGATGCCGGTCAACTGGATTTCGACTACCGCGATCCTGCGGTCGGCGCTGCCATACGAACTATAGCTGGAAAATCCAGCGCCTACGGCAGTCAGCGCAGCCAGGGCGGCGGTGCCGATCACCCAATAGAAAGCGGAACGCAGATGATTTACCTCATCCTTACTGGCTCTCGACTTGATAAAGTCAAGCTGTTTATCCAATTCACTTCTGGTTTCTTCGTCCATCTGCGGCAATCCTTCGGGCAATAAGGGTGTCGCTCTCTACTATAGTCGTCAACGAGTCCCGCCTGACACTGTCCGGCTCGGCGGCATAGGCTTCCGCTATCAGGAATCTGCGGATAGACAGCAGCCGGGCCTTAGTCTCCATCTGTTCCATTTTGAGTTGTTCTACCTTGACCAGCAAGGTGTCCAGCTTTGTAGTATCCGGCTTGCCTTCCGCCTTATTGCCAGCCACCAATGGCGCGGCCAGTAAGGCGCAGACAAGCACCGCGTTTCTTACTCCGTTTATCATCACATTGTTCCTCCCTAAAATTATTGTTGTGTTTTAAGTCGGTTGAGCCATGTGGCCATTATTAATTCACGCCAGCCACACTCGTTGGACTCGCCACGCCTGCCACCTTAGCTGGACTCGCCACGCCTGCCACCTTAGCCGGGCCAGCGGGTTCAGAAAGCTCGTAAACAAAGACCTCTTTTGGTTTATAACCAGCCCCTTGTTCCGAAAAATAATTCGAGCACATGCAATCGTAGCCCGCTGTCCATGCAGGGGCACTATTATCAACCCAGTACCCGTTAGGGGTGACGAACGTGCAATATCCGCCCAGGTTTGCCTGAACATGAGCTATACCGGCGGCGTTGAGTGTATAATCATTATACCCCGCTACGCTCCATGCGCTCATGGCCTTGCGGATAGCCAGTTCAGTCAAGGTCAACTGGTCAAAATCGCCCACAACTAAAGCCGTCGGATCAGCCGGAGTGCCTTTTACAAGACACAATGCAGAAGCGGCCCAATCGTCCACCACCGAGCTATACCCATAAAAGCTGACTGTTCCAGAAAGAACCGTATTAAGAGCCGACACCGATGAATTGTCGAACGGGTAGAACTGGTGCTCAAGAATATCAAATTTATCGGTATTAGCATCACATCTAAGCCATCCGGCGGATGCGCCCGTACCCGCTAAGGCCGTACTGCTTCCAGCGGAAAGGGCTTTAAGTTCGGCCCACGACGATCCGGTGGCCAGGAAATAACTAATTGTCCCATCAGAAGCTCCGGTGTACAATGTAGCTGTAGCACAGACAACAAGCGGGTAAGAAGTATCATTAAAAACTTCCGCCGAGATAAATTCTTCATCACCGTTTTCAACGAGGACCCGCCCACCGCCTAACCGTAAGGACAGGTTGCCAGATTTATTATGGACAATCCGCACGTCCCCGCCGGGATTCTCGGTAAATATCCACCGCTCCATGAAACGCCCTTCGATTAATCTCAACCGGCGGGTACATATCCCATAATTAAGATCAAGCACGTTACCCTGATAGTTTGGATTTTGCGGATCAGTAACATGATGCACCCACGAACCAATGGGGTCTTTTCTCACTCCGTTCAGATATAAGGCCGGTGCCCAAGCAACATATTCAGACAATCCAAGTTGCCAGACCTGGACGCTTTCACCGCTGACTTCTGCGGTAAACCAGTTCGTTTTTGGCCTGTATATCCCGCCGGATAATTCAAAACCGGGAATTACCACCTCATTATCAGGTGTAACCATTGGCAGGTGCGAGGCGACTACAACATGAGCACCCTTATATCGCCCGGCTTGCACCTGATACATTTTTGTCGTCTCATGGCCCGGTGCATAATCGTATTTGAAGACAGCATCGTTATCTGGATCGACCTGCATCCGCTCCAGGACACGGCGCACAACCGGGTCAGTGATTACTTGTTTTGCCGGGTCTGTTATCAAGTTCGTTGCCCTCAAAACGCCCTGCTGCCCCGACAAGCGCTCTCCGGCAAGACCGTCAGCTACGGCCATTCCGGCGAATCCCGACATCGCTAATTTTATAAAGTCACGCCGTTCCATTCGCCCTCCCCTACTTCACCGTTATGACGTAAGTGGGCCGGAAATCGACCACGCCGGAAGTCGAATCCACCGTCACCCCCACGGGCTGTGAACCCATACCTGCCACGGTCGGGGCGTAGCGACTCATCTGGCCGGTAGCCACGGTATCTACGTAGACCACGCCGCCAATAGGCAGGTGTATCCAGCCCTCGGCGCGGGCATAGCCGGTGCGCAGGAACATACCTACAGCGCCCGAACTGGTCGTCTTGTCTGCACTCATGGCTGCGGCAGGGAGCAGGTAAGTTGCGCCCGTGGTGTCACCGTTGGCAAGGAACAGAGTATCGTTGCGCCAGTAAACGAGATCACCGAATGTCAAGGCGGCTCCGGCGATAGCGTAGAATACTTCACCGCTTACCGATGAATCCGGCAGGGTATTAGGACGGAGAACCTTGTTGCGTGTCGAATCGCGGCTGGTATAGGCCGGGATGGAATCGTTCCAGACCACGGTAGAGCTATCCCGCATGTCGGCCTTAGCTAAGTCCAGATACACTGCCGCCGTATCCCCGGCATCTTCGCGGGCACGGGTCTCGACTGCCCCGACGCTATCATTCCAGACTGCGGTAGCGGTATCTCTTATTTCGCCACGAACCGTTGCGGCAGAATCAAGAATCGCCTTCGCCAGCAGACTATCCACATAGAACTTTGTGGTAGCAAAACTGTTCTCTGTCGGGATTAAGACATCAATGGATATTGCCGTGGACGACGTGACGTTGCCGCCGACGCCACCGGACTCGCCGAGCCGGACATTGCGGATATACGTCATATCCCCATCCATGCGAACCGTGCTGTCGGTCTGGACGGTATCGCCAAGCAGTTTCCAGCGGGCGTTAGCCGTATCCTTGGCGATCTGCGCTACAAAGATTGTGTCACTGCCGAGGATTACGGTATCGCCGGAGGCCGAGGAGGTTCCCCACGTCATCTCACCGTTCAATCCGTTGGATAGCATGACGTAACCCGTTTCTGCCGTAGCCACGGATGGCAACTTGTATAGACTGTCGGCATCCCGGCCTACGGTCAGCGTCCCGTTCTTAAAGCCGGGAGTCGTTACCGCCGTTATCTGGGCGAACAAGGGGGCGCACAGGAGAACGACCGCAGCCAGTGCCTGTATCGCACCCCTATAAATCAGTTTTCTGCTCATCGTTCCTCCTATGAACTCTGAATAGTGTAATTGGCTCTTGCTGTCCACTTTATCGTAACATCAATCTCACCGGTAACGCGAACGTCCACCGTTTGATTGGTGGTATCGGCATTCAGCGTGGCATCCCATGCGGCCCCATCATCAAAGAACACGGGATCGCTCTGTGTCAGGCTGACCTGTGTAACATTGCCGCTGGCGTTACGCTTGAAAGCCCCGGCCAGCCGGTACGAAACCGACAGGCCAGCGTTGCCGCTGTCCGTCCGCCTGCCGGTGATCTGAACTTCGAGACTCATTGTCTGGCCTTCGGCAAGCGGTATTGACAGGATATCCGTTGCCGTGGCATCAGTGGTGGTAATCTCGTTTGTTTTTTCCCTCTGACCGAGGCCACTGGCTCCCGTGTCAAAGAACCCGCTTTTGAAGAAACTCATGTGGCCTCCTTAAAAGTTTTCGATCCAGCCAAGTGTCGTGACGCTACAGTACGTACTCGCGTTCGATGCCCGCAACCTGATCTGGCTACTGGTATCGGTACGAATGACAACATGCCCCGCCGTGGCGGTCGCCGCAGTCGTTGATGCTGTGTTGATCTGCCCTACGAGCGAGTTCGCGTTATAATCCGGCGCTTCATCAGTAACATCCGGGCTGCTGGCATAAATAGCGGTCACGGTCGAGGCATGAGTACCGGCCATGTTTAGTATGGCCCGAACCTGAACGCCAAGGGGCGTCGATAACGCATGGAGCGATGCGGTGGCCCCAAGGGTTCCATCCAGATCAACATCCAGCGGCGGGTCTTTCCACAGGAACTCATCGCCGTACTGAACAAAGGTGGTGATATACGGCGTGCCATCAGTCAGGAGAGCGCCAATGCGCCGGAATGTCGCATACCCTTCCGGCGGGTCTGGGTCGGTTGCGCTGAGGGATGTCAGTATGTCGGTCACTCCCGTTGTGGCGTTGTAAATGGCATAGACGTGATACCATGTGGATGTAGCCACCGAACCGGCATCGAGACTCCCGGCGGCAGTACCCACCGCCCAGGATGCCATAGTCTTGGTGTAGGCCGAAGTCAATGCCATATTGGCGACGTTGCCACTACTCCGGCACGCCCCAGCAGAAATGCCGAACGTGGTTGTATTGGTTCCAACGGATAGCGTCAGACCCTTCTTGTATCCATACGGCAGCGGCCCCTGCCCTTGGGCTACGTTGGTCAGATTCGAGGCATCCAGCGCTGGCAGGGTGCCGGAGACGGCGAGCAGGAGAACTTCACCCGCAGACGTTCCAGCGTTCTTCGTGGCCGCCGTTCCAAGGCCGAGCGTGCTTCGCATCTGAGCCGTAGTGGCATCGTTCAGCAAGGCCAGGATGTCATCGGTCACATCCAGAAAGAGTACGCCATCCATCGCATCGCCGATTTGCACCTCATCGCTGTCCTTCTCTATGATCTTATAAGTTCCGCGACCATAGATAGCCGCCTCGCCACGGCTATTGAGTTCTACGGGATTGGCATTGGCGACGGTGGCCTCAGCATCCTGATAGGTATCCTTCAGCGTGGTGGTGCCAGCCTCGTAGAAGTAGATAAATCCGCCGGAGTTGACGGTGCCGTCGTCCTTCCAGCTTTTGTAACGCGGCGCTAAGATTTGTAACGCTCGATCAGCCATAACTGCTCCTATCTAATAGGTTTTCTATTGGGTCTTGGCGGCTCTGGAGGCCGAGGACGTCCTTGAGATTCGCCGCGCTGTTTTGGTCTTTTGCGTCCATATAATTTCTCGTATGCCCTATCCCTGCGATAATCCAGTGCCTGCTCAGAGATTTTCTGCTCGCCCGACTTAACCGCCCGCCGGTTATGCTCATTAATGAGTTTATGAATTTCCTTTATCTCGCTCTTATCGCGGTCTTCCAGCGGCGTAGAGTGGAACGCCTCGTAGCGGGCAAGCAGACTTGCCCTCGCCGGGGAACCTTGTAGCGATGCTTCAGCGGCAGCCTGATTACTCCGCATATCCTTGAGATAGCGATCCTTTTGCGTCGGTGTTATCTTCCCCGCCGCCGATGCGCGTTCAACGGCTTCGTTGAAATGCTCCATTTCTTTCGCCGACAATATGTTTGCGCCCGAACGATTGAGCGTTTCATATATGTAGCCGGTATCCACCCACTCGCTGCTCTCTCTAAGCATCTGGCGAGCCACCGGAATCTTTTCGATCTGCGGCAGGTCGCGCTCGCTGATTGCAGTAGCGCCAAGGTTAATCGTATTGGTTATGAACCTGCCGAGTCCGCCGCCAACCCAATCCGAGAAGTGATCTATCATCTCCGGGTTGACATCCACCTTGCCACTCACGACATCTGTGCCGCCAGTTATTTTATTCAGCCACTTCGTCAGCGCTTTGGCCCAGATACTTACGCCCTTGAAATGCAACGTGTGGGCTGGTTGATCTGGCGCGTACTCCGGCTGCTCCTTCGTGATCGGGCCACCGTAGAAGTTCTTGTTCTCAGTTATCTGCACCAGCGGGTCGAAGGCCGTCGGCGACAGGAATTGCGAGAACGATCCGCCGCCCAAGGGGTTGAACGCATCGTTGACGGCTGAGAACATACGCTTACCGGCTTGGCCGAGCGTCAGGTTGCCGAACGCAGCCTCTTCGGCGAGGTTCCCGGCCACCTTAAAGACGTTGTAGCCGTATGGCACCTTGACCGCAACGGTCTTGCCGTTCGGCATCATCCACATCCAATAGTTGTCTTTATTGTAATCGCTGAACTGATCCCACTCATCATCATCCATCCAGCGATTGAACAGGCTCTGGAGAAAGCCGAGTACGACTATGCCACCGACTATCTGTTGCACCCTCTTGTGCTTAAGAGCTTTGAAAACGATTCTATAGCTACCCTGGACTCCGGCGTTGGCGAATAGCCACAAGCTGTTGATGAGCGGGCCGACCTGCCCACGAGTGTTAAAGTTTACGGTCAGTTCCTTGGCGGCTTGCGCAGCCTTATCGGCGGAGAACCCATTCTCGCGCATCGTCCGATAGAAGGCGAGCCTCGTTCCCATCTCAACGACTTCGTTGGCATTTTCCACCAGCCTGCCGACAGCCTTGAACGCCTCCAGCGACTTGGCAACATCGTTCTCGTTGAGGTTCTTCAGTTCCTTTTCGATCTTCCTCATCATCTCCGGCGTGCTCTCAAGACGCATCCAACTTACCTTGCCACCCACTTCTTTCATCTCTTCATAATACTGAGACCATTCATTGTTCTTACCGCGCAGGTCTTTCCAGATGCCCTTCATCGCGCTCGGCAGGTGCTTGAGCGTCTGCCCCGCCATCTTTGCACTCTGCTCACCAGACACATGAACGAGTGCCGTTTGGAGATCGCGCTCAAAGTTCGTTATCAGGAACTCCGGCGAGAGCATAATGTTTACGGCCCGCAGATAACTATTGATCGCGCTGAAGAACTGGAAACTGCGCTCCATGCCCAAGCCCTTCATACTTTGCGACAAGGGGATGTCATGGATGGAGATCAGGTGAGACTCTCCGTCTACGCGAACTTCCAGTACGTTGTCATCGTACTTACGCAGCGGCTCTTCATACTGGATGTTGCCTTCCTCACCAATGGACTCCACTGGTTCGGGAGCAGGCTGCGTGCTCCACACGCCCGGTTCAGGATTGGCCTCGACAAGTTTCAGGAACGCCTGACGTACCCGGTTCTGCTCGGAACGGGTGATGGCATCAGTAAAATCAACCAGCGTCTGGGCGAAGGGGTCATCAGCATCAGACTGGCGGCCACGAGCCTTGCGTATGCCGGTCGCAAGCATTCCAGTGGTCTTACTTACGCCTGGACGCTTGCTTTCGATATCGCTCCGGCCCTTTAGCGGAACGTAATTCTTGTACGTTTCGTTCAGCTTGTCATAAAACTCTTGTGAGATCAGTCCGCTTTCCAGTCTCATCCGCAGGGCGGCCCGCGTTGTATTATCGTAAAACTCTTCGGCGAATTTCTGGATATCGGGATGCCACGCCTGCATGTCTTTGATAACGCGCTTGGCTGTTTTCATGCTCATACCGCTGCCGAAATCATCGTTCTCATCATTCAGCCGGGTGCGCCAATACGTCGCCTGCTTTTCGCTACGTGCCTTCTCTATTTTGCGGCCAATGGTAGCGTTCCGGCGCTCTTCCGTATGCAGGGCCGTCAGGTACAGAGAGAAGTCCCGCTGATTAATACCAGCCTCATTCATGCGGCCAAGGAAACTTTCCTTGCCCCGCACCATCTTCTCCATGAACTTCTCGACACGGTGAGCCGCCCGGCCAACTTCCAGTACCTGCCTCATGTTGGCATCCATTTCAGGCGTGATCTCTTTACCGGTCTGCTTGACTATTTCTTTCTGGACTGTCTGTAACCGAGCCATCGAGTCCTGTAACCAGCGGCGCAGATGCTGCAACCGTGTTTCTTCCGGCAACTCGAAAGTGGTGCGGATGACGTTCCCCTGCGAGTCCACGCCAAGGCCATCTTCTTCGCCCATGACCGCAGCCTCTAACCGGACGAAAGCCCCGGCGAGTGCATTGGTATCCTTGGCATTGTGTATGGCGTTAAGATGTTTCCGGGCTTCGTCACGGCTCATACCGCTGCCGGGGATGTATCTCTTGGCGTACTCCATAACATCCTTGCGCATGTCATCGAGTGACTGTTCCGCATCAGCACGGGCCGCATCAGTGATCTTGCGCTCCATGCCTTCGCCCTCGGCCTTCCTGCTCCTGAATTGTGGCCCATCCCAATTGGCTATGCGTTCTTCAAGTTCCTGAGCCTTGGTTTCCAGCCGCTGGCGTATGCCGGTAGTCGGCATGGCGTTCCTGACCGGTGGCAATTCGGAAATCGATTTCTCAATCTGGGCCAGTTGCGTCACAAGGTCGTTGAGCGACTGCGTTTTGAATGCAGCTTCGCCGGTTCCGGCTCGTATCTCGGCAGCATCTTTGGCCGTCGCATACTCATACCCCTTCCGCAGCATGTTGTCTATTTCGATGTTGGTAAATCTCCACCGCTTGGCCCCGCGCATGGCACGCATGGCTTTCCTGAACAGTATGACGATACGCTGCCAGATGGTCGGCGATATCTCATCTGGATTTTTACCTTCGGCGTTGTTGGCCCACCATTCGCCAGCGGCGTAGTCAGGCTTCCAACCATGTTGTTTAATCAGTGCGTTAATCTGCGGCCCGATAACCGGATCGCTACGCAAGTCGGCCAGGAAAGCCTTGTAGCCCTCCTTGCCGAGCACGCCCTGTATGCCGTAGTGGGCTATCTCATGCGGTAGAACGGCTTCCAGTAGTTCCTTCTCGTTACGGATGCCATCGGCCAGCAGGACAATCTCGCCACGCCTGTTGTTAGCCTTGTCATCATAGTAGCCGGAGATGACGCTGCCCTTCTTTAATTCGGCAAGGGCGGCTTCCCTTGTTTCGGCATCTTCTATGTCCTCAGCCGAGCCGAGTACCCTGATCGGTATATTGAACTTACCCTTGATCGGGTCAAGTATTTTCATTACTTCAATGACGCCCATGCCCGGTTCGCCAGCGGGACGGGAAGAAGCGATGGAGAACTGTATGCCTTCCGGCGGCCCTTCTTCTTCAGCCGCCAACTCATCGATGGCCCCCGGCTTGTCGATATGCATACCGATACTCTTGCGCGGGGTTACATCAAGGACACCGGCTTCCCGCTCCAACTTGTCAAGTTCCTTTTCGACCTTAGCCCGTTCTTCCTCGGTCAGTTCCCGCTTCGGCTTCGGCGCAGGTTTCTTGACGGCCCATTTGTCGCCATAAGGAACCGCTTCGTATCCCTCGCCCCTTGTGGCGGCGAACCGTTTAGCGGCTTGTTCGGTTACGAACGGCCTGCCGGAAGAAGCCAGTATGACATCGGTATCACTTGGACGAGGCTCTGCCTGACGTTCAGCCGATTCTAATCCCATCGATTTCGACGGGGTTGTTCCTATTTTGGGAACACTTGTACCCAAATTGGGTGCAATGGCATCTGTCGTGGATAACAACTGGTTGCGGACGGTGGTAATGATATTGTCCGCCACCTTGCTAAAATATTCCAAGATCGCCCGCTGTTCCCCCTGTCCCAATCCAGATACCGGAGAAAAGATTCCATCCGAGTCGAGATTGTGCTCTCTTGCCCAACCATTTATAAGGGTCTTGGTAATGCCTTCGTGTGCTTTTTTCAAACTTTGCTTAGAAGTATAATCGCCCCCAAATAGCCGTTTAACTGCCTGCGATGTAAAGTATGTAGCGGTCTGGCTTTTGGGATTAATTCCAAATTCGTCTCTTAAGATAAAATCAAGCGTCTCCGCAGAAGGTTCTACGCCCGCCTTCAGCCTACGCGGGAACATTTCCGGTATGGCCGGTACGCTTGCCTTAAGTTCACGCCTGACGTTAGAATCGAGGTTCCGCATATTTTCGCGCTCTACTGCAAAGCGCTCCTCGTATAGCGCGGTCAGCAGCGGGTCATTGGATTGTTCTTGATAATCCGTAACGCCTTGCTCTTCCAGTTCCGTCTCGCGGTCATCAATAAGCTTCTGGATGCCATCGTAGTCCATTCCAGCAACCATGCGTTTAGCCTGTGCAACTGATTCCATTTCGGAACCAGTTGATACCGCTTCGGTATCAATCGTCGGTTCGACCTGTACAGCTTCAGATACAAGCTTGGCCGTAGTCTCGGCCTTACGGATGCCGAAACCGCCTTCGGTTGGAACCGCTTCGTAGTCGGCCCCAAGCTTACGGGCTACGCGGCTGGCAGCCTGCTGAGTCTTGTATGGCCTGCCGGATTTGGCAAGAGTTAATTCCTGACCTGCTTGTCCGAATATCTTCTCCGCGTGCTGCCGGGCATACCTATCTTCCGCGCTATCGGTATCATAGCGTTCGGCTACGGCTTCAGCCGAGCCAAGGCGTTCGACATCGGCGTTGATAAACGGCACACGCTCATCATCCACGCCCATGATCGGCGCTTGTTCGGACAGACGGCGCTCAACTTCAACTTCCCTATCGGACAAGCGACGTTCTATGGTACGTTCCCCAGAAACCGCCGACTCACGGCTCGTTTCAGCGGCGATCTCCCCTGCGGGTATATCAGGGGTAGGCTCGGCAGTGATCTCTTCGCCACGAGCTTCCTGTGCAGCTACGGACGCAGAAATGTCCATGCCAGCGGCAGCCTCATCGAGTTCGGTCTGCGTTTGGGCGGAGATGTCTTCGGTTGGAACTACTGGTGCAGCCGTAGGCCGTTCTTCTGGCCCGTACAGTTCGTCCAGTACGGACTTGACTTCGGCTGGCTCTGTTTCGGCGGCTTCAGTTGTTGCCTCTTCAGCCTTCAGCGCAGTTTCTTCTTCGGCGGTCATGCCGGTGGACGGCTGCTTGGCCTCGTCGGTAGGAGCGGCTTTCTGCTCTAAGCTGTTAATAAAAGCCAGCCTGTCATCGATGAACTGTTGTGGGTTCTCGATGAACGGCTTCATATATCTTTCTAAGTTCTTGCGATTCTGCCTGTCTTCTATCTTGTCGCTCGTTACGCTGCCGACTCCACCCATAAATGCGGCGGGCACGAGTACGGCCAAACCATCCTTCATACGTTGGATAAATTCTTCCTTGGGCACGCCCAAGATCGTCGCGCCAAGCGGCTCTTCCAGATACTCGGTGATCGCTTCGACGAACATCGTCGCCGTATTCTTAATGAGTCGCTTACCCTTGACGCCCTTGGCGAACATGCGGTCGAAACCTATTTTATTCAGCAAGCCAGCACCAACGGTCATATACAACATATTCCTTAGTGCTTCGTCGTGCGATCCGCCGCGATCCAGAGTCTCACGATAAATGCCAGCGCCTTCCATCAAGCCCGCCGTCGCCCCACCGACTGCGCCCGCGACAGGCCGCCCAAATTTAAGGGCAGCCGTCGATGGTATCATCGCGGCCAAGAACGATGGCAACATATCTCCTAATCCATAAGCAGTGAACCTTGGATCAAGGATGATCTCAGGGTTGTCATAGAGGTTCTTCCCCTGCAAGTCTTCTGGCTGCTGATATTTCTCAGCCATCTTGGTAAGTTTATCCGCTATTTTTGATGCCCCAATTTCGGTGGCGCTTTCTGGTAGAGCGGATATGCCTGACCGTCTGGTCAGGTCGGTTTCTGGCATTTCAAGTTGTTTGCGCAACGAGCGGGCACCAGCAGCTATCGTGTCGAACGTACCAGCGCCAAGTGAACCAAAAATGCCGTGCAACGTCCCCGTCACTGCCGCGCCAAGAACCCCATCATCATCGGCGATTCCAGCCTCCATCGGCTGCGGCGCTGGCTGCGGCTGTCCGCCTTCAACGTCAGTGGTGCTTGCCGGTTCGGCCTGCGGCTGGATAGCGCCCATGTCTATCTGTTCCGGCCACTTTAACTTGACATTCGGCTCGGCTTCTTTGAAGTAATCTTCAAGTTCTTTCCTGCTGTGGTATTTAAGATTACTCGGCCCCGGAGTAAATGTCGGCTGTCCGTTTTCTTCGCCCCACGTTCCGCCCTGTTCGCCGCCCTGCCCGGAATACTGGGACTCAACGGAAAATGTCGGATGATTCGGTTTCTTGAACTGATCGCTACCATGCCCGCGCTCATCCTTACCCTGACCGGCAAGGAAGTTGCCTTGGATATCATAATCACCGACATCCATTTGAGCATCACGACCGCGCTGGTTGCTTTCTACCGCGCTCTGCTCAAGATAGGCTTGCTGCTGATCTTCCGGTATGGGCGTATTGTAACTTCCACCCATATCCGATGGTTGATTCAGCAGGTTAAGCGTATCCGAAAGCTGGGCGTCGATGTCAGCGCTCAGGCCAGCCAGGAACGGATCGTTGGCGGTACTATCCTGAACAAAGCGGCTTACCATGTCGGCTGGCGCTGGCGGCTGTTCTTCGGCGTACCCCGGCCTTGCCTCAAGCTGATCCGGCTCCTGATTATCAGACGGCAGGAAGCCTTGATTGACCTTGGACTCAAACGCATCGTATTCGCCAAGGTCATAGTGCTTGGTCATGGCGGCGTAGAACTTCTGGCGGCTCTGCGGATTACCCATCTTGTTATAGAAGGTATCGAAGTCGCCGAGGTCGAACTTTTCGCTGCCAGCCTCGTACAGTTTTTCAATGCTATTCGGCATTAGTATTCCAGTTTAGGTTTAGCGCCACTGGTTTCATCGTTGCCAAGTAGTTGCAGGTCTTCGGCAAAGCGTTGCTTCTTCCACTTCATATCGAACTTGGGAGCGTCGGGTCTGGTACGCCATACCTTTTCCAGTAGACCAGTCTCCGGGTTTTCGACTTCAACTTGCTCCTTATACTCATCCGCCCATTCATCGTACAGCCGCTGGTAGATAAGGCGTTTATCTGCGGCCTTCAGTTGCTCCGGGTCTGTCTTGTTGGCCTCACGGGCGTTGGCGTATATCTCGGCGACCTTAAGCTGGATGTCCTGACCGCGCTTGGTGGTTTCAAGGGCATCGAACTTATACTGGAGGTCTTTATCCAGTTTCATCAGGTCGTTGGCGCGTTTCTCCCGCGCTTTTATAAAGCCTTCGGGTGTCTGTTCTTCGGGAGTCAGTTCATCAAGCAGTCCCTCGAAAGTGGGGTTCTGCTTAATCATTATATCGCGCCGACGCATGTACTCCTTGGGGTCGGTAACGTCCGCCATCGCAGCCTTGCTGGCTTCGAGCAATCCCTTCGCCATATTAAGACCGTGGATTTCCTTGGAACGATCATCCTGACCGGCGGCACGCTCTTCCTGTTTCGGGCGCATCTGGTTTATCTGCTGCGTACCTTCAAGCGTAGCCTTCTGCTGGCCGATAGCCAGCCGCTGAGACTCAGGGGCGTTCCTTGCCGTTTCTTCGGTGATAGCCGCACGGGCGCGGCCTTCCCTGATCTGGTTCGCCATGTGGAGAGCGGGGGCAATCAGCGGCCCGGTTTCAACTTGCTGCAACGGTATACGCGCCATGATTAAAGCCTCCCCGGAACCAGCGGTTGTCTGTATGGATTGGTGCTGCTCATGCTGAGATTGTTCGCATTGTAGCCGCCAGAGAAACTCCCTATGCTCGGACTGATCGGCGGAGTAGACGTACCCATCGGGACTTGATTGCCGCCAAGCTGGCTCAGGCTGACCGCATCGCTGATACCACCCCTGACGGCGTTCGCTCCCGTAACCCATGCGTTGGCTTTGGCCATGCCCTTGTCCACCTCAAGATCGGCTATCTGGTCATTGATGCTGATCTTATTACCTACCGCCCACTGGCCTACGCCCGTGAGTTGCTGGTAGGGAACGAGGCTTTTCAGGTAGCGATCCTGAAACTTGTCGTACTCATTGGATGCCAGTCCCTGACCGTAGCGGATGAGCGACTTGCCCATCGCACCCGTGCCGAAGCCTGCGCTGGTGGAAGCGCCGCGCTTGATGGCCTTCTCGCCTTCGCCCAGCGTCCACTTGTAGCCTTCGCTCTCCTTGAATTCACCGGGGCCAGCCATGACCTTGGATGACCACTCCTTGAGCGCGTCCTCTCCGGCCTGCTGCCACGGTTCGAGCGCAGCCTTGGACTCGCGCTGCGTTTCCAGCGCCTGATTAATACCTTTCTTCTGCGCCTTGTAAGCGCCAATGCCACCGATGGCGCTGGTGACAGTGCCAACTCCAGCCGCGATCAGATCGTCTATTCCGAACATAGGTGCTCCTTATAAAAGATTGTATCTTTGTCTTATATGTTCCCGTTACCCCGTCAGTACGCCCGTTGTCACCAAATTACTTTTAAGTCCGTTCAGTGCGGTGACAACCGCGTTAATCTGGGTAGCCAGCGTCTCCAACTGTGTATTCAAGCCGCTCAAACTAACCGTATCCGCCCCGCTCACGGCAACGGGCGTGTCAACACTGACCGCATCCGAACCTGCGGCGACGGGCGTTATAGTCGTGATCGCATCATTCAGTTTATTATTCAGCGTCCCGAAATATTCTCTCCACGGGTTGGTCATCTTCCCGTCGATGAACATCTGTGTTTCCAGTGGGGCACGCATGTTTATATTAGCCATCAGGCGTATCCTTGCTCATAGTCGAGGTAAGCGCCGATAACGATAGCCTTGACAGGGTCGGACACGGACAACCATACAGCGAAGTCCCTGCCGCTGCCAAGTTGCGCCCAGTACGAGCGCGTATCATAATTGCCCTTGCCGCCCATTGGCGCAGTACGGACACCAGACCACACGTGCCCGCCATCTTTGCTGACGCGCAGCATCGCCAATGGACTCGATCCCTGCCCATTGGCTAATCCTATCCCGCCCTCGAAGTGAACCTCGAAGCGGTTCAAGAACAACATCAGGTTATCCTGATTTATATTCTGCGTAATTCTTTGCCGGATGATCCTGTTGCCATCCTCGGTGCGTACCGTAGTATCAAGTTCGTATAGTTTTGTGTTGGCAAAATCGCCGACGACATGCCTGTCCTGAAAGTAGGCATAGCAATTGCTGCGGTGCCGCCCATCCGTCTGCCTGTCTGAGTCGTAGCTCTCCCGCTCGTGCCATTCATCCATGCTCGAATCATAGACATAAGTTACATCGGTCGATGGGAATGACAGCACATAGAAGTCGTGCCCCTCTTCCGTATAGCCGTATCCAACCGCATCGCTGACCGTCGCCATCGCCTCTATCTGATAGCTGAGTTGCGGCGTACTTACGGTACGCAGGCTCTGACCGGTAGCCATTTGCACCGTCTTATCGCTGCCGAGCCAGAACAATTTGTCCTTGATAGAAGCGACGCTCCACGAAGCGATGGTGCCTATGTTGATCGCCCCACCACTCATGCGCTGGAAGGTCGGCTGCGTATCCCCCGCCTCGCCGGAATTGTAAAACACCTCCGCACCATCCTGCTTGAATATCCACAGCAGTTGATCGTGGGCGTATATACGTTGTATATCCGAAGTCTTGACCCATGCCCGGCTGTCATCGGCGGCATCCCAAGACAAGCCTTCAGAAACTTCCGAGTTGTAGATGCGATCACCATCGACCTGATGGGATAGAAAGTATCCATCAAGGGCCGCAACCGACCCGCCGCCCTGAAAGTCATAGTCCAGTTCGTTAAGCACGGTAAATAATTCCGTATCGGTATCATATATATAGGCGGACTTGTCCGTTCCATCACAGATCATTATCTGGAACCCGTCACCGGAACGGATGTGCGCCATAGTAACCAGTCCGGTGGAGTTCATCAGCCAGTCGCTGTTCAGCGTAGTCGAACTGAAGGCGCTGTCAAGGCGGCGCAGGTACGGGCCATAGACAACATACAGATAGTCACCCACCGGCAGCATACCACGAATGGCGTACTGCGGATAGGTCAACGTCTTGACGCTCATGCTGTCCAACGAGACGGCCAGACTCGCGGTAGCCGTCAGGATAAGGCCTGTGGTGTCCGTAGCCGTTATCTCGAAACTGTAACTTCCGCTGGCTATAATCGGGGAAGCGTAAGTGGCTCCGCCAAGGGTTACTGTGAATAATCCGGCGCTGATACTTTCGACGGTGAACGTCACCCTGTATGTCGAACCAGCCACCGGGGCCGCCACCATGCTGCCAGCCACCTGCGAAGCAGTGTCCGCCGCGCCAGCGATATGCACAAGTTTGCCACCACTAATACTCCACTTGGCGGCAAGCGTCCACGGCGAAGGGCTACTGAAGTTTCCACTGGTAATCATTTCGCTGCCGAGAGATTCCTCTTGCAGTGTTGTCAGTAAAGTCAGGCCCGGAGTAGGCCGCAACATCTTTCGGCCACCACTCTTGTCATCCTCTGGATACCAGTTGATAGACCTCTGTGGATTAGCGTCAGAGGATACGCCGTTGTATGAACCGCCTACAATCGGAAATGGAATCCTTGGCATTGTCTTATCCTATCCGCGTTATGGCTGGCTGGCCATTGATCGATGGCACCGGACGGCCCGCGTTGAACTTTTTCGGAATAATCCCATTAAGCATTTTGATCGTGTCTTTTGTCTGCCTGGCCCGGATGATGACGTAAGGCAAAACCTCTTTACCATATTCCGGCACCAACTCCGCCGCCAGATTCCAACGCAGCGCCAGCAGGTATTCTCCCGGCAGACCGATGTCATCATCGACATTGGCGGCATCAATCTCGACGAACGGTAGCCATAAGTCCATGATAAGTTGATAATCCACTGGCGTCAGCGTGCTATATGGAAGATCGGAGACGCTTACATTGTCCACCTTGCCCGTAAAATCACTGGATGCTACCAACTCGAAGTCCGCGCCGACGCCGCAAGTGACTTCAAACGAGTGCGAGTCATTCCACGACACAGCGGGGCCGGATGTGCCCCCTATCGCCGGGGATACGGTGCCATCCGTAACGTCCTCAGTGTCGAACGTCACGGTGTACTTATCCCCCGGAACGAAAGATGCCGCCAAATCAGCATCAAGCTGAGTCACCGTATCATCGGCGTCCACCGGGGTTACGGAGAGGCTTAGTATACTGAACTGCGTTCCGCTTAGACCGGGCAGTTGAACAAGCGGCCATACGCCATTGGCATGGATGACAGCCGGTGTCGTTACTGTCTCGGCATGTGTTCCGGCAGTGTTAATGTAAGATGACGTTCCCGCTGCCCCTTGGTTCACACTACCTGCGCCAAGTGAAATATACAGCCCGGAATTAGTGAACACCGGGCCTGCTTCGATGACTACCGTGACCGTATATTGCGTAAGCGGCTGTAGCGCACTCACCATATCCGCCGTGGCCTGATATAGATTTTCAAGCGTGTCGCCGTTCTGTGCAAATGCCACCTTGCCGCCGGAAATAACCCAGTCCGGTTGACTGCCGTTGCCCGAAATTGTCCATGAACCGGTAGTGTCAAACGAAGTATTATTAAGCATTTCGCTGACCGGGGCGGTTCTTATTAATTGACCACCGCTTATCGACCAGTACGTTCCGCCATCCAGTGTCCATCCGGTGGATGACCCAAACCCGCCATTGGATATACATTCAGTCCCGGTGTTTATCCCCAGAGCTACGCCGGTGGCCGGTACAGGATGTATGTATACCTCGCCCGTAGGATTCACCCGGTCGTAGTACAGTTTCGTGGGTGCTCCGGCCTCATCCTTATCCCCAATTTCGTCGTAACGGTTCTTGTCGATAACCTTGATTACCGCATCGTAGCCATCGGAGTCCCGCAATATGGCGCTGACGATCTTGACGGGGCGGCGGACATTGATGATATAATCCGTCCCTACCGAGATAGCTCCCGCCGTGTCATCATCGACCGTTACGCTCGTTACTGTCTTGAAGCGTTGCAGTCCTCTGGTCGTAGCGGTATTCGGGCCGGACACGACTTCCGTCAGCTTATCCCCATAATCATTGGTGCCGACTATGGTAAAAGTTCTGGCGGAATCATCGGCGGTAGAAGCGATGATAACATGGCGGGGAACATCCGTAGTCGCCACGCCGCTGGAGGCCAGCGTTCCGTTGATGGTCAGCGCTTGACTACCGCCAGCCGCTGGCGTTTGCGCCAGACAGATGGCATCGGAGTCGAACGCCGTCCCGTTGTTTATGGTATAGTTCGGCGTATTGGCGAACAGCGGAATCGTCACCGGGCTGTAGTGGTGCGGCATTAACTCCTCCGCACTCCACGAACCAAGTAGAAGATTCAGCGTTTCGCGTGCGTTCTCGAACATGCCATACTCAGGAGCCTCATCGCTGCCGATGGCGTTGACCGCTCGCAAAGCTGAAGTTATCAGTTGCCGTCCGGTCATGTATCCTTAGTTCTTGTTAAACGCTGGCTGATTATTAACCAGTGGGATCGGCGACGCCATACTGAGCGGCTTCGGCGGCATACTGTTCAGCATCCGAATGACGTTCTTGGTTTCCGCCGCACGGGCGAACACGAACTCGGTCACGTTCTTGCCATACTCAGGAGCCAGTTCAGCCGCGAGGTTCCATCTGAAGGCCAACAGATACTCGCTCGGCAGGTTAATGTCGGTATCGACCGAAGATGCCGAGATGGTAACGAACGGCAACCACAGGTCAAGGTGGAGGTCATGTGTACCGGCAGCCGCCGGGGTCGGATGGATGTAGATTTCACCGCTCGGATACAGCCGGTCATAGTACAACTTGGTCGGCGTGCCAGCCTCATCCTTGTCCCTGATCTCGTTGAAGCGCTCGCGGGAAGCGATCAGCACAGGCGTATCGACGCCAGCCGAGGTGCGACAGAAGGCCGATACAATCTTGATCGGACGGCGGATGTCAATAATGGCGTCGCTACCGACGGATACGTTGCCGGATGCCGCGCCCGAAGATGTAACCGATGTGACCGTCTTGAACTGTTTAACGCCATAAGTGGTAACGCCATTGCCGCCCATAGTAATGACTTCGCTGATGGCGTCGCCATAGGTATTGGTTCCAACGACGGTCATAGTGACCGCCGTGTTAGCTCCGGCACTCAGGACGCTTACGTGGCGCGGGTAGTCCATTGTAGCTACGCCGCTGGCTACCGTCACCGAACCAGTTCCCACTCCATTAATGGTTAGGGTGCTCGCTCCACTAACAGCCTGAGATACGCAGATGCCATCGGCATCAGCCTCGGCACCATCGACGATAGTGTAGTTCTCTATCGCAGCCAACAGGTCGAAAGATGTTTGCACGTAATCATGGGGCAGTAGTTCTTCCGCGCTCCACGAGTCCAGCAGCATGTTCAATAGCTCGCGGGCATCCTCGAACATGTCGTTGGTAGGAACTTCATTCGCCCCGATAGCATTAATCGCACGCAGGGCAGAATTAATCAAGTTGCGTGGTATCATGTTTCAGTTCTCCATCTGCGTGAAATTAGAAATAACCGCCCATTGACAAATCAGGGCCAAGGAAGAGGCTCGTGACCTCTTCGTCCCAACGCTTGAGTTTCATAAACGCTTCCCGCGCACGCGCATCCACATAGGCGAGATGCTGCTTGCTTACTTCCAGCGGATATTCAAGACCAATAAGCGCGGCCAGATTAAGCGCGATAGTGTTCTGCCACTCATTGGCGACCAGAGGTTCGTCAGTTCTGGCGCTCAGAATCTCCATCGGCATCTCGGCATCGAACAGTATCTCGCCGTCAACGTTGGAGTTTACCGGCCAAACGTACAGTTTGCCATTGGTAAGCTGAGGGTCGTAGTACACGGCTGTCGGCCCATCGCTCTGTGCGGTGGTTTTGTCGGTCAGCCCCTGATATTCGCTCCGGCTCAACAGATCAAGCGGACGCTCGTAGCCGCTACTGTTCTTGTAACGCGGGTTCTTGATCCTGAGCGGCCTTGCGATCTTAGTCTGATAGCAAACTACCGTAGCGCCATCATCGACATCATCGGTCAGTACGTCATCCAGCGTTACAACCAAGGCGGGCGGCGTACCATTCACGGTAGTCCACTGAAAAGAACCGCTGTCCAGTTCAACACCGATGTAGTATGTGTCCGCTATTCCTGTTGCACTATCTACAGATATAGTGCTTGCGCCGCTTGAAGCGGCAGCGGAGGTCTCGGTGCTGACCCCGGACAGCGTTGCGTGGTCGCCGCTTGGCCCAAGGTTGTAAGATGCACTATCCATTTGAGGATATAAAGTGACCGGCTTTATCAGCCACAAACCAACGCCCTGAGAATCCCACTCTTTGAGCATGGAGTTCAGGGCTTCAGCCGCATTGTCCATCTCTTCGGGATAGCGCGTGCCACCCACCTGTATTAATCCAAGCAGCCGGAAAGCCCGGCGGATCAGGGCGTCCTGACTGGTGCTTAAAGTTACAACACCGCTTGTAGCCATCGTTCACCGCCTATTCGGTCAAGGCTCTGCGTCTGCACTTCTTTTTGTGCGAGTCATACATTCCGAACGCCCGCCCGACACGAGCTTTCCGGGACAACTCCGGGTGTTCATCGGCGATTATCGGGATAGCCCGGCTTACGTAAGCCTGCTTGCTTTCGCCTTTCTTCGGGCGCGGCATATCATCTCCTACAGCGCTACACCATCGTACTCGTGAAGGTCATCCGCAGTAATAGTCCCCATCGGGGTGAAGGCTTCGGTCTGGTTGCCGTCCGGTCGTGGATTTGCAGGTCTGGCGGTGTCGGGCCGAACCTTCACCCTGTCATGGGGATGCCTGGTCTCGAAACAACTGTCGGTACAGACCATTTGCCCCTTCCAGTTTTTAGTGACATCACTGGAATACCGATTGCGCCCGCAGATCGCACAATTAACAAGGTACTCGCCCGGACGGTATTTACCTGTGCGTCCCATTAATCGTTATACCCAGGGAAGTTCATCAGCATGTCAACGGCCCCGCGAACGTGGCCGGTGATCTCAAGGCGAACCGCCTTGACCACGGATGTAGACGAAAATGTTTCATTCGCTGTTGCAGTGCCGGTCTCCTCCAGCCAGCGGGCGGTGTCCTCATTGCGTTCGCCCGACAGCAGGTTATCCAGCGTAACCAGGAAGCGATGCGTCTGGCTGTCGCTGGTGGAATGGAGAATGGCAACCGACATGCCGCTGGTGAAGTAGTCAACGATGATCGGCTTGCTTTCACACTCGTCAGCCGAGCCGACGGTGATATTGCCAGCCGCGTTGCCGTTGATATACACAGCCTGAACGGTAGCGAAGTTCTTATTGCCTTTAGCGGTAGCCGCAGCGGTCGGGCCGGTGATGTCCTCAGTCAAGCGAGCGCCGGTACGGTCGGTGCCGACTACGGTGAACGTGAAGGCTGATTCATCGGCACTGGAATAGATGGATACGTGGCGCGGCTGAGTGGTACACTTGGCACCGTTCATTACAAGGTAGCCCGCCCCGGCCATCGTCTGGCTCTTGGCGATACCATCCACATCGGAAGCCCACCCGGCGTATACCGCTCCGGTAGATGCTCCACTGTCGTAGATGGCGTAGACCTTCCTGAATGTCTTGGTGCTGGTGGCTGTATCGGCGTTGGCCCCGGTAACGGCTTCGGAGATATCCACGCCGTTGCCATCCTGGCCGTAGATCGTAAACGTATCACCCGTATCATCACCAGCGGAATAAATCAGAACAGGCAGGGGTGCGCCGTTGTCGGCGTAGCCGGTCATCTTGGCTTCGTAACTCATTATGCCGGTGATCGTCAACGCCCTTGCGGCGGTGGCTGTCTGGTTGACCGAAATCGACTGCGTAGAGCCGGAGACGCCAACGCTGACGTTGCCGGAAGTGGCTCCCGTAATATAGATGCGGGACACCTCGCGGTAACTCTGGACGCTCGTAGCCGCAGAGGCACTTACGCCGGTAATGCGTTCCTCGACGGGCAGGCCGCTACCATTAACGCCGGTAACGATGAAAGTGTTGCCAGTCTCATCGGCGGCGCAGGTAATAACGATCTGAGCGGCTGTAGCCAATCGAGCGATACCCGTGGCGGCGCTTAATGCCCCGCCACTGAGATCGAGTTCGGCTGCCGCAGCAGTAGTCTGCGACGCGCATATCCCATCCGCATCCGCCGGAGACAGGCCGATTGTTACATTAACTGGCCTCATTAATTCCTCCTTAACATTATGATGTCAGGATGACCGGGGCCGAAGCCCCGATCTCCCAAGCGGACAGTTTAACTCGCGTAAGTATCAGCAGCCGGGTTGAGAACGCCACTGGTATTAATGTCGTTGCTACAGAAGTTCTGCGCTACATGAAAATCGTTCGTAGCCGCCAGAACCGCAGCGCCAGTGGACGGCGACTGGATATAATTGTCATAGATAATGCCAGTACCGGCATCATCGGACTTGAGACCGATAACGAGGCCAGCGGTAACATCAATGTTCACGATCCGGTTGTTATGGATACGGATCAGCGACGGGTTGTCGGTCAGATGGTCAATAACCGAAGCCGAAGCATCCACCTGCCAACGGTTGTTGCGAATCACAACGTTGCTGCTGGTGCCGGTGAAGAAAATCGAACTTGTCATCGAACCGGCGGCGGTCGTGAAATCGCAGCCTTCGATCACCACGTTCGCAATCGTAGTGGCGATGTCGATATGGATCAGGAACTCATTGGCCGCACTGGTATCACGGAAGGCGCAATTACGGATGATCGTGCCATCGGCGGCGGCGGCGAGATCAATGGCCTGCGTGGTGCCGGTAGCGAAGTTCGCCACGAACTTGAGGTTCTCCAGCACCGTATTGGCGACAGTAATCATGCACGCGCCAGCGGCGGCAGTCGAGGTGAATGTCGGCCTGCGTTCACCTTCGCCCAAGCCACGGATAGTCAATCCCGCAACGTCAACGGCGAAGATGGCGGCGGTAGACATATTCTCGGTATGGCCCGCAGCGATCAGGATAGTATCCCCGGTCGCAGCCTTGGCAATAGCCGCGTCAATAGTGGCATACGGGCCGAGCCGTGAGCCATCGCGCCGACCCTGAGTGAAATTAGCATCCACCCAGATGGTCTTTTTATTCGAGTTCGGAATCTGTGAAGTCGGGATACCCTGAATGACGGCACCCGCGCTGGAAGCTGCTAAAAGCTTACTCATTTGTCGTCTCCCTTCGGCGTCGTCAGTTAGATGGTATCGGCAGCAGGCTGCAATACGCCACTGGCGTTGATGTTATTGGTGCTGTAGTTCTCGCAGACGAAGAAATCGTTCGTCACCGCGAAGATCGCGGAAGCCGCTTCACTACAGAAGATATAGTTATCGAATACCTGTCCAGTGCTGGTGCTGTCGGATTTAATGCCGAGGCCCAGAACGGTGGTAGCGTCAAGGTTGACCATCCGGTTGTCATGGATCAGGATGTTCGTTGCAATGCCCGTCAGGTGATCGATGACTGAGGCCGAGGCATCCACCCAGAAGAAGTTATTGCGGATCACAACATCGGAACTCGACCCTGTAAAGAAGATCGAACTCGTCATGCCGCCGCCTGCGGTACAGATGAACTCGCAGTCCTCGATAATGACGTTGGCGATGGTGGTGGCGATGTCAATGTGTTTCAGGAACTCTTTGTTGCTGGCCGTGTCCTCGAAGATACACCGACGGATAATAGTCCCATCGGCATCAGCCGACAGATCGATAGCCTGCACGGTGTTGTCGATACCAGCTACGAACCGCAGGTTCTGGAACACGCAGTTGGCTGCCGTGACCATCAGAGCGCCAGCGGTAGCCGTAGTTGTAAACTTCGGAATACGCTGCCCCTCGCCCATGCCGATAAACGTCAGGCTGGCGGTCGCTACGGCAAAGATGGTTGCGCTGGAAAGGTTCTCAGTGTGTCCGGCGGCAATCATAATCGTATCGCCGGCACTGGCCGCAGAGATCGCGGCAGCCACAGTGGCATACGGTACATGATACGAACCGTCGCCGTTACGGTCAGCCCCGGAATCAACCCAGAGCACCTTATTGGCCGGGTTGACCAGCGGCTGGTGAGGAAGGTCAAGAATGGTCACGCCATCCCTGAACCCTTTAGGGAAATTTGAGTATACCATTTGCATCTCCTGCGGACGCCAGTGGCGTCGATAAGTGAAATACCCGCAGTTCGGATATTTTTTAATTCAGACTGGACTGACCCGAAAGCCAGTCCAATCTGTGTCAAGCAGGTATAGCCTATGCCCCACTTGATCCGAAAGCACCTTTCGGGTCAGTCCAGCCAAAGCTGCAACGGAAGTGACCGGTGTAGATGGCGTCCATCGTCAGGAACTCGTTGTCGATTTCAAACGTGTCGCCCTTGCGCTCAAAATACTTCAGGCCATCGGGCACGTCCGTCAGAAGGAACCACGCATCACTGTCGGTCAGATACGGCGATACGATGATCTCCGGCACGGTGCCCATTGCATGCAGCGCGTTGGGGTCATTGTTCGCCGTGCCCGGACGCAGGACGCTCTTGGTGATCCGGTACGCCTCGAACTTCAGCGCGACAGGGACTACCAGTGCGGTAATCTGGGCGCTGATCTTCAGGCCACGGTCGTTCGTCCAGGCACCCATGTCAATGGAAGCCTGTTCCAGAGCCGCTTCGCTCAGGTCAGCCGCAGTCGTCAGTTCGTTCTGGTAGGTTCCACCGTTGCCGCCGCCATTGGTATGGAGCAGCGAGAACAGTTCCAGGCTGTCGGCACCCGGATACGTCGAGGTAAACCCACGGTTGAAGATGTTGGCCGCAATCGTTTCCTTGGTCTGACGGATCGAGTAGGCCAGCGCACGCGGACTTCTCATCATCTGCTGCGTAAGCTGGTACTGGTTGTCCTCAGCCGCTTCCATAGTAACCTTGAAGCCGGAAGCGTAGGTAACGTGCGTATAGCGCTTGATGTAGCCCTGAGCCATGCTATCCATCAGCACGGGAGAGCCTTCGGTCTTGATCGGCACGAGTCCGAGGCCGGTCAGACCGACTTCTTCCTCGTATGCCTTGGTTGAAGTGAACTTCTTAAACAGACGTTCGTAAATAACAGGGTGTTCCGCGTACTCCTGGCCGAAAATCTTGTTCAATCCCGGCCAGAGCATCTTCGCAAGATCACCACGGGTAATCGGTACAGACATTGTTTATCTCCGTGATATGCAGTTAGTAAATCTGCTCGTTAAAAACAAAACAGCCGAGATTAAGCATGAACGCCAGTAGAACCAGTGGAACCAGTGGTGTCAGCGCCGCCAGCCAGATCGTGCAGGTTGAACGTGCACAGAACCTTAGCATGAGCGCCGAGAGCGTTATCCTCACGCGGCAGCAGTTCGATGATCTTGAAGACCAGCGTATTGGTGGCCGCCATCGTGGCATAGTTCAGTTCCATACCGGAGGTCTGGGCCGCAGTATCAACGCCACCAGCGACCAGATCGGCGTTGGCACCAATGTCACCATCTTCAAGGTCGCCGCCGGTACTGATCTGGGCTTCCATAACCAGATCGGGGGCGATGGCTACAAGTGCGTAGCCACGAACAGACGCCGGACGATAGCGCGGTTTGTCGAGAGTCTGGGTGACGGAAGAATCGCTACCGTCCCAGTTTTCGATGCCCACGACTACGCCGTAAGGCACATCTTGGGCAGCCGACGCAGCTACGGTCGGAATGCCAAGACTTTCGTTGCCAGAAGCCAAGACGACAATATCGCCTACGGCAACGGCAGTGGAATCATCCTCATCGACAAGGCACTTCTGAATCCATCCAATGGAGCCTTTGCCTCCGCTGAGGGTGCCAACGGGTTTGAACCCATTGACGCGATCAAGATTTGCCACAGTAAATCACTCCTTGCGGGAGTTAGTCCCGCCACTTCTTTTCGGGTGTTTGGTCTCCAACGGTCAGGCCGCCGACAACGCCATCCTTGTTGACGCGGCGCAGCCCCGCTTCGGACTTGTCAACCACCTCGTTCTTCTTGGCTTGATCCTCGTCATACCATTCCTGCGGGATTTCCATCAGAACGCCGGTGATTGAACCGTGAGAGTCGTTGGTTCCGACATGGCGGGTCACGCCCTTGCCCATCTGGCTCGGCGCGTTCACGTTCTTATCGGAATCCACTACGGCGTAAGGGTCTTCGACCACTTCCCAACCAGCCGCCTTGGCCTGAGCGATACGCATTCCACCATCAACATCGTTGAATACGCGCCGCATGTAGCCGGGCCGCTGAGGAAACTTGAGCTTGTTGAACGAGAAGGGTGTCCTCTCAGGACGCTTGCGCGGGGCACTGCCCTTGGCTGCCCCTGACGGCGCATCTGTACCGCCATTGTTACCCTGCTTCTGTTCAGCTTCCAGTCGAGCCAGCTTGTTCCGTAGTTCCTCGATTGACTCATTCTGAGTCGTGCCCGCTTCGGGCTGCTCCTGCACAATTGCCTGTCGCATTGTATCTTCTCTTTCTATCGGCGCACTGGCCGTACTTGCATTTTCATTCATGTCAAGAATCCGCAGGGCAAAGCCTTCCGGCTGAACCGGCACGACAGTCACCTTGTAACCATCGCCAGTTAGTTTACCCCTGACCAGATTCGGAGCGGCTTTCTTGGGAAAGGCGGAGCCATCTACCTTGTAATACAGGCCATCCTTAAGCGTCAGGTGGTATTTCTTCTGTATGTCTGTCATGGTTCTACCCTCTCGCTTTCTGCATCGCGTAGTCCTTCAGCCACTCTTCCTTCGTATAGCCCGGAATGGCCCTGGTCTGCGAATCACACATGGCCTTCTCGGTCTCGTTCAGGCTGTCGTAGCTGATGCCCTTTGCCCCACGCCCGCCACGGGTTACATTGCCCTCGACATCAGAGATTGACCTGCGGGTCTTTCCGGTATCATCATCATCATCGGCCTTCGGAGCCGCCTTGCCGTTCACAGTCGCAGGCTTGATGCCGTTGAACTTGTACTTGCCGATCAGATCGGGACGCCGCATCTCAACGTAAGAAGCGACCTCTCGGTCGATTTTCGCCAGCCGGAACTGCGGCGAGAGTTTGGAATACTCATCGAGACCGTTAAGTTCCTCGACCAGTTCCACAATGTCCTGTACTTCAGCCGGAGCACCCTTACCGCCCGGACGATACCACTCGTTCTGCCCCATCCATTCATCCACGGCAGGATGTACGGCAGGCTCCCCGCCGCCAGCATCACCCTGCTTCAGAGTTTCAATCTGTTCATCAATCTGATCGACCTTCGCAGCATCGCCTTCCTCGATGGCCTGCTTGCGCAGTTCTTTCAGTTCAGACTGTACCTTGTTCTGCTCCCGCTTGTTCATCTCCTCGTAGCCACGGGAGATTTTGGAAAGCTGCTTCTCAAGCTGTTCCACGGTGCGCTCAAGACGTTTGTTGCTGTTCTTGGTCGCATCGTTGATGTCCCACTGCGCGTTGATATACTTGTCGGGCGTAGTCCACTTCTCGGCATCGCCCTTGTATTTATCTTTCGACAGCCAACCGTGGCTCTCGGCAATCTTGACTACAGGGTCTTCGGAATCGAATCCGCCGTAGTTATCTTCGTTGCCTTCCACAGCCGCTTCGGTTACTATCGTCTCTTTCGTCTCGGTATCAGCCATTCTGCCCTCCCGAACCATTGCCGCTCAGGACATAGTACACATCTTCATCGTTGATTACGCGGTATTCATTCAGGTCGTCAACAAACTTGACGTCCTTACCGGAATGCCGAACGAAGTGAATCATGTCGCCTGCTTCGCACCACGGATCGTCATTGCCGTAGCCGAGGAAAGCATTGCGCCCTACCACCAGCACTTGGCCGGTCTCGCAGGCGCGCTTGTCCTCTGCGGGTATGATGATATTACCGCGAGTGCGCTTCTCCTCATTGACGATTTTGATAAGCAGCCGGTGTCCCGCCGGTTCTCCGGGGGGCGCATCCGCCGTTCTCATCTTCATCGTCTTGCGGGTTAGTTCGGAAGTTGTCTGCATCTGCTGATCCTTCTGAAAAGGTGTAAATGGAAAAAGCCCGAACAGAGAGTTGCCTCTCCATCCGGGCTTCGGTAAAGCCGCCCTGCACGAGCGGGTTATCTTAGCAGCGGACTGCTACTGCGTTATGTTTGGTCGGGCCGACCGCGACCGCAGTCGCGGCCCGCACCCTGCGCGCAATACGGATTGGCCTTATCCGCTGCCACGGTATGTTGCGGGTTGCCGCAGAGCGCAACCCGATCTCCTTCTGCGCTTACGCCATTTACTGGCTGGCAGATGAGTCTATCACTGGTGAAGCGGGCAGGATTTGAACCTGCATGTCAGAGACCACGGGGTTACAGCCCGCTGCCATACCAATTAGGCGTCCGCTCCCGATTCAATATGGCGGAAGGGACAGGACTTGAACCTGTACGGCAGTTAGCCTTATCGCATTAGCAGTGCGACTCCTTACCATTCGGGCACCCTTCCTTATGGCGGAGGGCGTAGGAGTCGAACCTACAACCGTTTAACCGGCGGCTGTTTTCGAGACAGTTTGACGCACCAGTGTCCGGCCCTCCGCATTTAGATAGCCACTACTTGATGAGTCCACCTTGTCTCCAGTAAGAAAAAGTAGTATGTTTTTCTTGGAAAGTTTTATCCTCTTACTATCGCAACCTTCAGCGCTTGAACAAGATGCGCTTCAACTTGCCTGATGCCACCCTCCTGCAACCTTATCTTGAACGACAAGTCCCCGGTAGTCCGGTTGCCGACCTCGGCATCAACCTTGTCCTGAATCAACTTATAAAGTTCAGACCGTGTCATCTAATTACCTATAATAAGTTGTTAGCCAAAAGTCAAGAGATTTCTGATAAAAGGATAAGGATGTCGTCTTAGTCGCCCGTGGTCAGGTTCAACACCTCATCCAGCGCCTCGCAATAGCCGTATGCCCTGAACGAGTTCGCCTGCGTCTTGTCGGCGTTCTCAACATCGAGACCGACGCCACGCCCTGAATCCCTGCGCTTCATGTCCAGCTTGTCGGCTATGGCCTTGAAGATGGCCTGTGTCATCTGGCTGCCCTTCCACTGCTGAAGCTCATCCCTGCGGATACCTTGGACTATAATCATGCGAAGCTCCGGGCTAAACATTCATCGAACACATCCATTGTGAATAATATCATCGTAGGATAATCGCCTTCATCAACATCGTCGTGTATTATTCCAGCGAATGTTGGCGATGGGCATACTTGAGAATCTCGCCAACAAAGGATATCGCCACTCCATATCTTCTCGCCAGCGGGACAGGGGCCGTGCTCAATAACATTTTCTGGCCTGATCCAAACGGGTAATTCTCCGGCTTCTACCGTCTTTAGCGCCACCCCAATAGAAGCGGGAACGTGATACAACTTCCCATCTCGCTCATATACAACCGCGCCCTTCTCTAATCGTTCTCCCGCAGAGAACTCGCTTTGCTTGACTATCATTTACTCTCCTTCTTCCTGGCCGCAGGCTTCTTGGCGGCGGCTTCGGCCTTGGCTTTGTCGGCCTCCACCTTCTTGCGATTGGTTTCGGCGGCAGTGATCTTGACGGCGGCGTTGACCTGTTCCTTCATGCCCTTGTTCTTAATATCTTCCTTCATCTCAAGAAGTTCCAGCTTGAGTTTCGTAAGCTCATACGGCAGCTTCTTTAGTTCCACACCAAATCTCAGGTCTTCGCGCTTGGAGTCCTGTGCCAGAATATCGACCTTGGCCTGTTCGGCTGCGGCCTTTGGATCAGGAGCTGGCTGCCAGTCGGGCGGCGGCAGGATGGCATCGATATCTTCTACGTTCAGCGCGTCATAGTAGCGGCGGTAGTGCTCGCGCATGTACTGCCACGGCAGGCCCATCTCCTTGGCGGCGGCAAGACCCTGCTCGGCCTTGATGAGTTTCTCCACTACTGTAATCTCTTCGGCGGCTCCGACCGGCACCACATCCAGCGACTCGGTGTTGTATGCCATGCCGCTGATGGCGCGATCCTCTGTCTCGAACAGGCGGAAGAACTGCTCCTGCGTCATGGACATGTGCTTGGCGTTCAGGTCGAACAGTAGCCGGAACTCATCCTTCAGTCCCTTGAACAGTCTGCCGGACGCGGCCTTATAGAACTTCATGCCCTGCTCGATCAGGGCCAGCGTAGTGCTGGCTGGCTGATTGGCCGTACTGTGCTCACCGGTCAGTACGTCAACGCTGTTGCCAAGGCGTTCAAAGGATTCGAGCAGGAGGCCGAGCACCTGATACATGACCATGCTCGGCTCACGGGCGGGCAACATGAAGATTTTCTTGGTGATGTCATCGAAGTTATTCTGGCTGACCTTCAACTCATGCGGAGCGAAACTGACAGTCCCCTGGCCGATGCCGATGTCGTGCGACACCACGCCAGCGGTCGTATTGTACCACGTTCCGCTGTCGATAGTCTGGTTGATGATGCTGTTCAGAATATGGTTGGGATGCAGCAGCAGTTGGCCGAAGCCCCATCCGTAGATATTGCGATCCGGGGCAGGCATGAAAAGATAGCGCACGAAATACTGGATAGGCTTGATCTTGGCGATACGCTTCTCATCAGCGGTGATACTGATACCTTGCTCATTAAAACGCGGCCTGATACGCAGAACTTTCTTGCTATCCTTATGAATAGTAACCACATAAGGTTCATCGAGATCATCGTCGTCCAAGTCCAGCCAACGGTGCTGTTCGAGGATGACGTATGATGGTTCCTTCTCCCGCAGTTCGCCGGTCTTGGCTTCGCTGTCACCGTGGCCGAGTTCGACATCCTCAAGGTACAGCCCCGCCCGCTGGCGCTCGACTATCTCACGCTTGGATAGTTCAAAAACATGCGTAATCCGCTTGGCGCTCGACAAGCTACGGGCCTTAAAGTGGATCACTATGTCCAGCGGACTGTAGTATTCGGAGACGTTACGTTGGTTCGGAATGTCGCGGTAGACTTTCTGGAAAGCGCAGCCGTAAGCAGGAAGCGACAGGAGCATGGCATCCTTCTCGCCGATCCAGTCCTCCATCTCATCCGTAAGCTGCCAACTCATGTGCTCACTAACCAGCGAGGCGATCTTAGCCTTGGCTCCCTGCGGGTCTGGCCCGTTCACCCTGCACTTGACGGCCCGCTGCCCCTTCATCATCAGCGGCAGGCTACGGCTATTGAACTGGACACACGCCTGAGCCAGCAGGGGATAGATGGCATTAGAAGCGCCGTCCCACGGCCACGTTTTCTTCTGCATCAGCAGGCGCACCAGCTTCTCGGCCTGCTCCATCTGGGCTTCCCACTCAACCCGGCTCTGCTTGTCGATCTCGTACTCTTCGGCTACAAGCACGCCGATCTCGCGCAACTCTTCTTCCTTGAGCGAGTCGGCGACATTCAGCATCCCGGTATACTCAAGCAGTTTCTTGACCTTGGTGTTCCGGGCCACCTTCTTGCGATCCGCAACTTCCGTTGTCGCCATGCGTTACGTCCTTGTTAGAATATAAAAAGACATCAATATCCGGTTATCATGCTTCTGGTTCTGTCAGCCCGCATACGCTGCCGCTCGGCCTCGGCGTAGTCGTACTCATCTTCCAGCATGTGTTGCGGGATAACTTTCTGAGTGAAGGTCATAGCTAAGGCGTCACCCCAGTCCGGCGAGGCTAAATCCCGTTTTTTCATATCTTCTTTTTTCTCAAGGATGAGTCTTTCAACCCGATCAAATCCATACATTGGGCCGGTCAGGTCGTCGGTCATTACATCTTTGTCTTTTTGAGACAGGGTCGTCATATCCCCCACTTCCAGCCAATCGCGCATTTCTCCCCAGCACTGCGCACGCTTGTTCGACCATTTGCCATCAGACGAGGCGTGCGCACCATTGTGCTCCATCCACCGACGGCCCAATTGCCTGCCCCGATCAACCACACCAGCGCCGATGCCGACAACATCGACAAAAATTGCATCAACATCGCGCTCTTCATCCTCATACTTGGCGAGCAACTGCGCGGTCTGCATTGTGTCTATCCCGTGGAACCCCTTCATCCACAATAGCTTGACGCCCTTGCGGCAACAAAATACAGTAGAGTCATCCCCAAACCGTGCCACATCCACTGCGATAACTTTAGCCGCGTGACGATAAGAATCGAGTTTATGCTCACGTTCCAGCGCTCCTTCAACAAGTGCACTGGAAATAAATTGCATACTGGAACGCTTCGGGAATTTGCCGAGGATAGACACTCGGATAACATCATCATCCTCCCCATAAAGGGCAACACGCCGATTAAGTTCCTCTTTGTTTGTGACTTTCGCGGTACGCGAATCTATTGAGCGAGTATCCCAAATGTCCCGCTCTTTATGGAAAATCGCATGAAATTGGCCGGTGTTTTGTGTCGGGTTCCCGAAGGCAAGCCAAACGGCCCCCTTCGTAGTCATTACGCCGTTACCAATGTTCCAGATGTTATCATGGATTGTCGAGCCTTCATCAAAAATCATCATAACGTATTTTTCGTGCGTACCGGCGAACGCCTGCGCGTTATGTTCCGACCACGGAATTGCAGAAGCGTACCACGTGTCCTCGTTGCCCTTGAGACGATACGAGGTTGCAGTCCAGTCCCACAAGTGGCCGTTAAGCGCCATATTATTCCACTTGGCAAGTTCACGCCAAGTCTTCGTACTTAACTGCTTTTCAGTGTTTGCGGTTACTACTAACTGCGGATATGGGCGAGTGTCGCAGAACCATCTAATCAGCCACGCCACAAGACAAGTTTTTCCGATGCCCCAGCCCGACGCCACGGCCATTTTGACATTTGAGCGCTTGCCATCCGCCACCTCCTCTATATGCCTGCCAAGGTCTACGAGAAACTTGGATTGCCATGTATCTGGCCCCTCTTCGTTTTCAAGTGGAGTGCCCGACTGCCCCCAAGGATACGATGCCATAACATGACCCAATGGATCATAAAAAAATTGCATCATATACTCGCCGAGCTTCACGTCATCGGCTGTAGCTTTGAAGGCCATTAGTTAAAGGTCTCCGTCAATCTCGTTACACCCGCAGAATGCCCGACCCAGACGCGGCCTGCTGTGTCTGGATAGACGCTGAGTATCCGGTACTGCGGCAGACTGTCACTCGTGCTCGCCGGATAGTACCTGCGCCAACTGACGCCATTGGGCGTGTCTGGCTGATACGCCACAAGCCCCGAATCCGTGGCGATCCACAAAACAAGGTTGACATTATCGTAGACGATATCCTTCACCCTGCGGTTAACAAGGCTATCGCTCCAATCCGTCCATGTAGTGTCGTTATCGAATTGGACAAGGCCATCATCGCCACCGAACCAGATGCTGGAATCAACGCCGCAAATCGCTATCGCATAGTTCACGTTGCCGTTAATCCAACTATTGGTAGTAGTATAGTCTATCCAGTAGCCGCCTATGATGCGGCTCACGCCGTTGTCGGTCGCCAGCCACGCCGAACTGGTGGAGTCAAAGGCCACATCGTATACCCTGTCGCCGATCAGTCCGCTGTCGGAATCGAATACGGTTTCCACGGTATCGCCGAAGATATAGACGTAGCCCATGCCGTTGGCGACCCACGCCTGAGATACGCCGCCACTGTCGGGTACCAGTGTCCATACAACGCTATCAGGGATAATGCCTTCGGTAATTAACGAGTCGGAAGTGAAAGAGAGTGTATCGTGGCGGGTAAGGCCGACCGGGGAACCGGTGAATATCGTACTGTCTGGCAACCCGATGCCAGCGAGTATGTTGTTTCTACTTTTCTGCGCGAAGGATGAATCATCATATACATACCGCGCTATCGTCGTATCGCTGTCTTGCCGGTAAAGTCCCATAGCGGTGCCGAACCATAGGCGGTCAATCGCATCCGGCCAGATCGCCCGCACTGGATTGGCGATGATACTGTCCTCCGGTAGTGTCGATATCGTTTCCCAGAGAGTGGAGATAGCGTATTCCGTACTAATGGTATCGTTGACCGTACTGTAAATTCGATTCGCTCTGTTGACAGCAAATGCGGTTACGACATAAAATGTATCAATTGTCAGGGTATCGGCGCTGGATGTGTTGAGGAAAAAGGAATCGGAAACCCATGTGGCACCGCTCGAATCGGAAACGGTATAGAGCGGATTGCCAGCATCGCCTACCAGATAGTAGCGGAAACCTACGCTGTCCAGACCATCCCCTACAGAGTCTATTCTCGCGCCAAGCGTGGCATAGACGTTGCCACCGACAAAGAACGTGGTGTCCACATCCTTGTTGGTTATAACCGCTGGCGGGGCCAGCGTGGTGTAGTCTATCATAAGATACGGCTTGTATGTGGTAGCTGAAATGACACCCCACCGGCTGGAGTCGGTCGGAAAGTCCGACCGGTTGACGTCCATAGATGACAAGATCATCATCCGTAGGCTGTCATTAGCCATCGCCGCCAGCAAGGCCGCCTTGCCAGCCGTAGTAAGTGGCAATTCAACCCAACTCGACGTATCCGTACTTGCTATTCTGGTGCTGTCAACAAACACATTCATCGCCGTGTAGGGTGCGCCATCCACCCATCCGGTGAAGTCGTTGAACCAGTCGGTGGCAATTGCTCCGCTGAACGTCCCTTCTCCGACAACGATATCCAGCGAATCGACCACAATAGTAGGATATATAAATAATGATGCAGAAACAATGGAGTCGGCCCATGTCAGTTGATCGGTTGCAAACGTCAGGGCCGTCCGGTTGACATGATACTTGCCATTGCCGCCCGTTCGGTATCCGATATTCATGGTTGTCGTAGAGACGCTGGACGCGTGGGTTGAATCGTGAACTTGGTAATCTAACGTGGTATCGGCGTTCAGGAGCAGTCCGCCGCTCGATGCGGAAACGACAGTATCATAAGCGGCGGATCGATAATAGATAGTAAGGTATGGCAGCGAGTTTGCGGGCGTGGAACGCCAACTGGTTAACCCCTGCGTCGCCGAAGTCGGAGTGTAGTTGGCAATGTCTTGACCATTCAGCAGGGCCATCCTGATTGTATCTGCCCCGATTTTACTGAGGAGCGTATCGAGTCCGGCCTGCGTGAATAACCGGCTCTGCCAGCCATTATCACTTGTATCCTGAACAAATGGTTCTGTGTAATTAACGACGCCATACGCCGATGAATCCGTCCATCCAGTGAATTGACTGTACCATGCGGTGCTAATAGTATCTGAAGCTTCATAACCCCCGGTGTAAGTGCCCTCGACAACGTGAGTGGAGTCGCTGTCCTGGAAATCTATTGGATCGCCCAATAAGTACATGAACAACCGGGCCGAGTCAACCCTGACGGCTGGCGTCAAATCCGTCAAATCAAGCATCAGGAAGCCGCGAGACACGGTATAATCGGTGACGGTCGTGTCCGCATTAAAAACCGCGAACTCGGTTGCCGTCGCTTCGCCAACCGTAGCGTTTCGTGCGACCGCGTATGAAGCATCGGCATACTTTACAGAACGGCGCGTGGCTGCGGAATCAAGTATTGCTACAGTGGCGCTTGTGACCTGCGCCTGCAACGGACAGGCGAACAGCAGCAGAACGAGTACGACGAGTTTCTTCATGTCCCATCCTTGGGATAATTAAGACGCTTCCATGCTGAACGACATACCCCTCCATATTAATGGAGTAATAAAGTCAACCCGTTTTGTCAAGAGATTTCTTCGGTGTCGGGATCAAAGACCATACACGTTCTTTTCTGTATCGCATCCATCATCTTCTGGGTATCTGGTTTTCCATCCACCATATATTCCTCCGGTGGAACGATGAATCCGGTCGGATATACTATATGCGTGTACTTCTTGCCGCGCAGGGCAAAGGTTGTTATTGACGGTGCCCTTATCTTCATGAAGCGGCAACCGCAAGAGGGACAGTCTGAGTTTCTTAAATGGCGACCGCCCTTGATTACTATCTTTCCGCAATCGCATTTGCATAGCCACCTCGTTCTACCGTCACGAGTGTTGTCGGCCCTCTCAACGACCCGCAATTTGCCGAATCGCTGACCCGTTAAATCCATTAACTTCGGCATTATCCAAGCCTCCTTACCTTACGCACAACATCATCGGCATTGTCGGCCAACACCAAGAAGGTAGAGTCATTGTCAATCACTTTGTCCCACTGGATTTCCGGGTCGTCCAACTCGGTCTCTGATGAATCGTCTATATCCATTTGTCCTCGCGCTGCCCGCGTATCCGCAGTCGCATTGACTCGAATCATATAAAACCCATGCTGCTGGAGATATTCAAATTCATTCTTAAACCGACAATCCGAGACAATGGCTCCTTCGCCCAAGGGCAACTGTTTAAGCCAGTAGTCTGGGTCTTGCGCCCGACGCATCTGTCCCAAAACTATCAGACCTGGACGCACCTTGGGGTCGGACAACTTAAGGCGATTCACCTCGCTCACAATATCGGCCACCTCGCCCATTGCGAATCTTTCTACGCAATTAGTCTTGAACCACTCGATCTTGAGCGGCGTGGCGATAGACTCCTCGTGCCAAGACGACGGAGATGGAAATGCCTTGATAAGCATATCGGTTAAGGTGGACTTTCCACTTCGGGCCTTGCCTGAGATCGCTATCCCTCTCGGCTTATCGTAATACTGGCCGTGGACGGGACAGGAGTAGTGCATAGTGCAGACCGGCATGGTGTTTACATCATCGCCGATGAAGTCAGGAGAACCTTTGGACTCAAGCTCTCTGCCACACCAACAGCTTTCCGGTTCACTGACGACCACGGGTGGCGCTTCACCAATCGCCTTCCATGTTGACTCGCCTGTAGCTTTGTCTTTCGTCAACGAATAGCCGTAGGATTTCATCGCGTACCGGGGCACATAGCCACTGGCTTCATCGGTCGTACAACCGCACTGGCAGGCGTGAGTCGGAAGTTCAGGGGCAGGTTCATCCGTTATCCCCACATGGTACGCCGCGCCGTTCCTGGTCATCTCGATTTCGTCAAGCTCCTCAATCTGGCGCATGACCCGCGTCCAGCTACCCTCAAAGCGCACAGCCCTGTCATCGATGAAATACTTGGCTGGCGGCTTGCCGGGATTCTGTCCATCCATCACCGGAGCATCGTTGATGTAATCGAATGGAATGCAATTGCGCTTCAGGTAATCCCTGATCGCGTCCACTTCGCCGCGAGTAGTGAAGACGCATATCTGATAGCGGAAGCTGTCCCGTAATCTTGCCAGTGCTGCCGCCACTCCCGGCAACGGTTCACCAAAAACGCCGATGCCCTTCCATCCGTCGTACTGCGCTATTGTGCCATCAAAATCAATACAGATCAAAGGCTTGTCTTTATAATCTGCCATCATTCCCCCTTAACGCAAGACAGTTCTTTCAAGGTCTCATCCAGCATCTCCAATTCAGACTGAAGCGCCTTAATGCGAGATCGATGATCCATAATTTGCCTTTGCAACACGTTTTGAATTCCCATCAGGATAGTAGCGCACCGCCCCTGCGATTCGCCCATTTCTCCCCATTTGTGTCCAGCCGACACATAATAACCCTGCTCGTCTTGGTTAAATCGTATTGTCAGTTCCATCATTCCCCCTTGGTTGATTGCTCCCGCCCGATTGCTACGTAGTCGAATAACTGCATCAGGTCGGGGTGATCCATGTAGTAGCCGAGCTTCTTATCCTTGATCCAGCCGAACGCCGGAAGCCAGTCGGGATGCGTGGTTTCGCGCATATTCTTATAGAATACCAAGTCTTTATCTACCATGCCGCCAAGCTGGATGGTTATATAGTCGGCGGACATATCGAAGCCCAGCGCCGACATGTGGGCGTGCGTTCCAATGATATGCCGATGGTACTTGTAAGCAAACTGTTTCTCCACTGTCGGCGGGTTTTTGGAATAACTGGATGGATGCAGGCCGATATACTTGCCCTCGATCTCGCACTTGGCGTAGTTGCTTACAACTACCTTGTCGGATTCAAAGAACTTCTTATACTGATGCCACGGCGTATCCGAGACGTTTACGCCGAGAATGGCACTGTAGGCGGCAAACTCGTCATCCTTAGTATTTGCCTCGAACATCTTCTTAATGCGTTTGAGAAATTTTATCACCCTTTCATCGTGGTTCCCACGGATGAACGTGATACGGTCGAACCGCTTCTCCATCTCCTTCAGGTAGTCGCGGGCGATGTAAAGCTCATCCATGAGCGTATATTGATCGCCGCCGAAGTCAAACTTGGACACAGACTCGAAGTCAATCAGATCACCCAAAATTACGAGTTGCTTTAAGCCAAGTATATCCGCAACCTGTAACGCCTTGTCCAGTAAGGCCATGTCAATAAACGGCAAGTGGATATCGTTCAGAACCAGATGGTCACCATACAGCCTTGGATAGTCAGTCCACCGTTTCGGGGCGCACTTGTCGAAGATGGCTTGATACTCCTGCATCTCACGGCCCCGCTCGTGATTTTCAAGGAGCATCCTGTAACGCAAAAGCGTCTCAGGCCGGAGGGCGAAATGCTCCAGCGCGGCTTGCTCCCCATGCTTGTCAGCGTAATCGATTCTCTCTTGCGCGGTATCAAGGCGTATCGCCAAGTTGCCTCCAGGTTGAGTTAGCGTGCAGACGGATGCGGCAAGCCACTGCAACTCCAAGTAAAAACGGCATGATGGATATCGTCGCCACAAGTAATTTCATAATCGGGCTTCGGCGGCGGCGTACCGGTGTTGGGAGTTGTCCAAGTATAATACGGCGGCCACTGCGGCACTGGCGGATACGGATACGGCACTGGCAGTATCTCCTTTGGCTTCATCCTTTCCGCCGACAGTTCGGCCTCCAGCCGCTCGATCTTCTTCTGAAGATGCTGGATCACTTCCTGTTCGGACATCTCGCGTCCGCAATTTGGACAGTTCATATTGCCTCCTTAGTTAAGGTGCTGTGCCGGGGGTCTTATGGTTCCCCGCTTCGAGGCCCAGGGGGTTTTGGCCACTATTTTATCACTCACGTGCCCCGGCACAGCACGAGTTATTCCTTCAAATGCCACGCATTCCAGCGTTTATCCCATATCCAGCACTGTGTTTCTTCCGGCAGGGCATCCTCGCCCATTGACTCGTAGGAGAACTTGACGTACAGCGTATCGTCGGCGGTTATCCGGTAGCCGCTGAAATACTGTTGCCACTTCGGTCTATTGGTTGTCATGTCGTTTATAAAGTCGATAGCTCGGTGGGGGAAAACGTAGATGGTATCAACCACGGTATCCGCTGCCATTATCGGCGCAGGCAGTATCGTAGCCTTGATGGTGCATGATGTCAGAACGATCACCAGCAGCAGGCCGATGACGGCCCCGACGTAGATCAGGTATCTCTTAAATTCGACGGCCAAAATCACCCCCGCCACTACGGCAAAGATACAGACGTAGACCACCAGTCCAAGGCCGAACCAAGCCTTCTTGAGCCAAGTAAAGCTATAGTTAGGAAGGATATACATCACTTGCTCCGGTTGGCTTGAAGCAGATCGTAAACACCACGGGCCACTTCCTGTATCCACAACGAAAACTGCTCATGGTCGCAGCAAAAAAGATACTGCTTTGCCCCTATCGTCTTTGTGTAGCGCACACCCATCTCGGATGCCGAAGCTTCCGCTATTTCATGCATGAAGGCCAACACCAAGTCGGCCTCCTGCGCTTCCCGGCCAAGTCCTATCGTCCCGCTATTAAGGTCGGTCTCAAACTCGCCGCCACAGCCTTCAACGCGAACTATCTTAAGTGGAACGCCGCAGGTCATATAGGACTTTGGCAGCTTAATCATCTTCGTAGATTATCCTTTCATGCTTGCATGTCGAACCCTTGCAGTCCGCATTGAACTTGGTGCAATGCAACGGCTTAAGCTCACCCTGATAGGTGTTGACCCCATCCCGGCGACACTCCTTAAACTGGTCGTGGAACGACTTGTAGGATTTGAGTTTCATATTTCCTCCACCATCTCCCAATCGTCATCAACTTCGACTTCACAACCGCAGGCCGGGCATGTCACCGTTTCCGGCAGAATCTCGCCAGCGTTCAGGACGACTATCGGTTCCCAAATATTATTGCAGATCGGACATTCCATTCCAACTACCATCCCTTATCGAGACTTGGGAATAGCACATAAATCGCTCGTTTAATTTTAAGTAAAACCCCGCTCCGCCACAATTTACTCTCAACACACCCGCCGGGCGTAGGCATCAACGCGCCTTCAGCTTTGATTGGATATAAATCAAAGTTCATCTTTATATCCCCCTTTTGCAGAAATATAGTTACATCGCTCGGAAAACTGGTACGAACTGTCGGTTCTTAAAATATCCGAAGCTGGCTGGTTTCCGGCAGTTGGCTCAAGCCACTGCACACCACGTTGCCCCCTGCATGTGGACTACAGGATGGGACGTACCAACCGAGGGCGATCTCTCTGGCGAACAGACTAAGCGCGTCCACAATTATCGCGCCGCTTCGGATTTTGATGGAGCGGGCCGGAATCGAACCGGCCAACAGGGCCGCCTTACCAGTCGGTCATTGGCACCGCGCTCCGCTCCAAAGTTTTCAGTTCTTTTATTTTAGGACGAACGTGGCTTGGGTAATCCGGCGTCTTGCCCCAAGCCGCCCCGTGCTCTCCGCTGGTAAAGATCGATTTGTATAGCGGCATACCGGATACGAGGCGACGGACGTTCGGCTGTATTTTTTTAGGCGAAGTCCACGTCCATGTTCGCTCCGCCGTTAGCAGAGGGCGAGTTGCCTTTGTCCAACGCACTGTACGTTAGAGACTCGCCCTCGCGCCCCCGACCACGAAGGATCGGGAGGGGATTGGTCTACGACCAGTAGTGTTTTCTTGGCGATACAACCGCTGCCAGCCGGTGCATCAGCATGGCGTTGTTCAGCCACGCCTTCTTCGTCGCCGGAGGAACGGCGCGACGACCGATCCAAGCCCTGCAATCCTTCCACTGCCTATGCGTCAGGCCGCGTATCGGACTGCCAAGTACAAGCGTAAGCCTATGACTGTAAGTAGATAGGCGCTTATAAGGCATAAAGTCCCTCGGCAGTTAAAACGACAGTTCCCGTGGCTGGCCCCCCAAAGGATTCGACGGCCTCTCCGATAGTAGCGTATGGATTGGACGGTGTACCATCACCCCGGCCCTTGGCGCACCTGCAATCCACCCACACCGTCTTCTCATCCAAGTTTAGATGGGGCTTCTTCGGCAGCGCTTTAATGCCGATGGCGGCCAGCGGAGCGGCTATACATAGGCCCAAAAACGACTTCCGGTTCATTCGTTTATAAGGCATTTACATCCACCCCCTGCGATCAACTTCATACCATTGCCTTCCGTTGTCTCGCGCCATGTCGAGATAGGCCATCCCAATGCCGTACCTCTCAACATGTACACGACAAGGCTGATAGCGATCTTCTATAGCCATAATCCTTTTTACGGAATCATGCAAGGAGCGGTCAGGCAATACGTGAATTTCAATAATCGCATTTCCATCTCGTACAGCTACGCCGGTTTCCTCGTCACCATAGCACGCTGGTTCGCAAAATATCTCGTAACGCGGAACAGTTGGCGGGGCTTGTCCCAAGGCGGCCTTAATCCCTATCGCGGCCAGTGGGGCGGCTATACACAACTGGAGCATATCCTTGCGATTCATGCCGCCGCCTCCTTTTTCTTGCGATCTTTTTCCAGGTAGGCCAGTTGGATACAGTTGGAACACAGGATGGACTTGACGTTATCGCCATGTTTTACGTTATGGCGTTCGCCGGTATGCAGGTTGAGCGCTCTCTCCGGCTGGCCGCACTTACGACAGTAGATGGTCATCGTTTTCTCCATGCAACAATAATAACCATAATAATTATAAAAAGCAAGGAAGTGTCAACCGCGCCTTGCGATGGCGGCGTTTGCCCAGAAAACGGCCTCCTCAAGATGCGTCAATGCCAGCGACAATTCCCGGCTTTCGGGGCAATGCTCCACCAAAATATACGCCAGATGAAGCGCGTTCTTGCGTATTGATTCATACATCTCTGGCTGGCCCTCTTTCGGGGCGTGGTAAGTAAATCTGCATTGAAGTTCATCTACGTCGTAAGCCATTTTTACCTCCAGTACCTTTCTGTAGTCTCTCCTTCGTAGCGTACGATAACAGTATCGGCGGGGATAACGATGCCGACGAAACACCAGCGCTTGCTGTACGACTGGCCTTCCCATACGTAAAGGTTGACAGGATTTTCCAGCACGAACAGGCTGTCGGCAATAACCTTGTACTCCGGCGGTGGCAGAAAAGAGACGGATGAGTCTATTAAATCATAGTTAGGCGGTGGCTCATACATCATGTTGTCGGGATGCGGCACCACGTACTGCGCCGGTAGCGGCTGCGGATCGCAGACCATGCAGGCGACGGCTATCAGGGCGCAGCCGATGATGATGATCGCTGGCCCGAACTCCACTACCCAACTGCGTTTAGTCTTGACCGGTTCCATTATGCCTCCTTGGTCGCGTTGGCTTTGTCTATCGATTTACAGATGCGACAATAACGCGCCGTGAGGTGGTGCATAGCCGCCTGATAAAAGAAGTAGAGTTCGTGCTTGTTAAGCATCGATTTTATCTGTCCACTCTCTGTTCGATAGGTCTTTTGGTCGTCCAGTGGAATAAGCAGGAAGTCCACCAAATCATCAGAAAACTCGTGGCGCTTGTGGACGCGAATCGAAGGGCCACCGAGGGTTGACGCCTCGTTGTCGCCCGTCAACTGTATCCATTCGTTATACTGGCCGTGTTCCCAACCGCCATGCTTACGTAACTTAGCATTCTCGGTTTCGAGAGCGGCGATCTTATCTTGCATGTCGGAAACAGATTGAGCTACAGTACGCATTACTCCTCCAATCCGCTGTTCAGGACAGCGCGGTAGTCCTGGATGGTATACCACTTGTGCAGTATCTCGGCGTAAGCATCCTCCAGCATCTCGGCGCAACGCTTGCGGCTGCCACGGATGGCGACGAAGAACTCGTTGTCATTGATGACGCAGGACTCATCGCCGTCAGGTTCATACTTGATGGTCACATGGTAGCCCTCGTGGGCCAGAACGACCATCATGCGGTCAACCTTTTCCTTGCGGGCCGTTGTCCTGACAGCCTTCTCGGCCAACTCGACCGATGGCGTTCCAAGCATGGCAAGCTGTTCGGTCATAAATCCCCCTTGGCATCATAAGTAAATTCGCAGCCATCATGCAGTGGCAGTAGGCCACGGAGCTTGGCGTTTTCATCCGTTATAAAAAAACCAATGCGGTACAAGTCGGCACGATCTGGCGCTTGATCCATAGCATCGGACAGCGTAACGCCGCTGGTCACAAAAAACTCAAACTCACCCCGCTCATCAACAGCGAGGAAGACACCATAGGCCGTGTTCGGGTTCAGGCGTGTCAGCATAAATCCCCCTTATAGAAGTTCGTTCTGCTGCGACTTCTTGGAGCCACGGGACTTGACCGACTCCCGTTCCAGGTTTTTCTTGTCGGGGAAGGATATCTCCATGTCGATCTTGCCGGTTTGCTCCAGCATCTGGTAGAAATATAGCCGCCTACCGACGGCGTACACATCCGGCTTCAATAGCCTTTCCTTGACTTTACCATTCATCCTCGGCCAGCAATCCATACAGACAACCAGCCCCGGCATCTTGTAGCCATGACAGGCCGGACATTCACGGGAAAGGAGGTGGTCGGTCATCATCCCCTCCAAATCTGGTACATGGTGACGAGGCTGCCAGCCAGAAAGCACAGGCTGCCGATGGAATAAAGGATGAGCGGAAGGTATTTCATGCTATCTCCTTGGCGTGGTCGATTACGTCGCGAGCCTCTTTTTGTATATCAGCTAACGCAACGCCTACTATAATTGCGCCTTCTTCTAAAGTGGCTGTCGGCAAAGACCTGAACGCATCCCCAACCAAGCCTTGTATTTTTTTCAGTGCTACCAGCATACCCGGTGCGGCGCGATACACCGCTTCCTCAGCCTTGTCTTTCATCGCCAGCATTATCAACGTCTGACCCCGATACTTTGGATCGGTAGACGTATAGGTAAAAACCTTTTCGTCGCTCATTTTACCCCCTTGGATAAGTGTTGTTGTTACAGTATATGGACAGGAAGGGGAAAAGTCAAGGCTTAGTTGATTGGAATCGGCCCATAAACGGCCCAATCGGCTCATGGCCGCGCCGGGCAAGGTTCTGCTTATTTGACGGGTAGTTGACTGGAAAAAGATTCGGCCCTGCGGGAAGACTTTGACAAGAGTCCCGCAAGGCCGATGGTGTGGGGGAGAAAATCTGCCAAGCTTAAGGATGAAGGCGTTGGCATCTATAATCTAATCACAAAGGGCCGAGACTGCAAGGGGAATGTTCAGGTTTTTCTTCCGTCCAATAATAACGAACAGGCCGGAATTTTGGACAAACTACCATTTCGTTGGCATCGCCGGATTGGTCTCCGACCGATTTCCAGCCCCGTAGGGCGATTTTCTCACCCGCGCCCTTGTCGGGACATGCCTGAAGCCCAGAAAATACAACCACGAAAGCCGGGTGAAGCGACGGCCATGTTTTATAGGGGCAAAAGAGACCCCTTGACCACCTTTTCCCGCCCTGAAACCAGCTACGAAACCGAACCGGTTAAGCCTTCAACCGGAAAAAGGAGTGTCAGGATGGGGTGTTATCGGCGGTCTCCAGATATACTCCGGTTACCTCACCAACCAAGCTTAGTTCGTCCGAACTTGCCGTCTCCCCATAGCTGGACTTGCTTTTCTTGATAATCTTAAACTCGCTTGTCTCCACCGGAAAGCGGACATTCGACGGCGGAATCTCGATTATGATACGCATTTTTCCTCCTCAGAATTTCCGATGTTGACTATCGCCCCCAGCCTGTCGCCACTGATCGAATCGTATATGCCGATCTCATCATCAGGCCAGCCGTCTACAACCACTACCGGGATTTCATAGTCACCTACTCGCATACTTCCCCCTTCATGCGTTAGAAATTTTTCCCCTGCACTTATTGAGAAGCTCCTCGTCGCTTAACTTCTCATACCGCGAACAAAGCCCGTCCGAACCAATTTCGACCTCCCGCAATAAGCAATTCATAAACTCGCCATCATGGTGTCTGCAACTAACCATCAGGCATTCGACAACGTAAGCATCGGGAATCTTCAGGTTACTCCTCTCCATTATGACCATCAGCACAATCACCACCACCACTATGCCGACCACCAGAACGAGAATCCACATCATTCCCCCTTGAAATCGGGCTTACATGAAGGGCAGTAGTCGTAACCCTTGTGGGAAGTCCAGCCCGCCTCCGTGGCAACGTCGTCCATCAAGGCACATTTCATACGAAAAACTTCATGTGCGGCAATGAACGCATCGGCAACCTCCATCCACCATGACTTGCCACACTCATCTATGACGCATGACGTGAATGACGTCAGATTTCGGAAAGTCGCCATGAAAGGGGTTTTAAAATAGTTTACCGATTCTGGTGTCATACGCGTCATGGCGTCATGGTCTTAGTTCGATACCTTGCCAGTTTCGGCCATTACAATCCCTACAGGTCATTAGCATGATTTGCAGAACTTCAATCATATCTCCCCCTCCAGCCGGTCAATCGTGTCCGCTATCACCCGCAACTCGGCAGAAGAGAATAACGAACGGCTTACCGATGGCTCAAAAGAATGATCGCCACCGTTTCCATAAACCCCAATATCACGGAAAATCCTCCCACGGGAGATGCCTTCTGAATCGACGACCTGCCACTCCTGTTGTCCTCCCAGCCCCCTCATGTCCCCCAGCCAAAGCCCAGCGCCAATACTCTCCATGATGCCTCCAGGTTAATGTTGTTTTGTTGTTAATATAACCAAAAGAAAAGAAAAGGCAAGGCTATAAACTTCCCCATTGGTCGGCCATTGCCTCGGCGATGCCTTGAAAACTCCGACTTCGATCTTTAGTGTTGCCCCGCCCCCCTTCGGGTACAGCATCAAAGCGCCGCCACGGACGCTTATTCCCCGGCTTAACCCAGTTTCCCTGTGGTTCGACTTTGTTTGTGGCGCGTAGCACTGGCAAGTCTTTCAACCATAAGCAAGTTTCCTTAAGCCAAGGGTCACCAAACATCCAGGGGTGGATAATCTGGTCAGGCTTTCGGACGGCTGTATTGATTTTTCCTACGGGATTTTCCAGGCATATCCGGAGAACCGGGGCCTCCAGTAACTTGCGCACAAAATCCAGGGCTTCGCGCTGCTCTTGCTCCTTAAATTTCCAACACCACGCGCCCGCCTTACTTAGATGTGTACATGGTGGATGCGCGATCATCAAGTCGAACTTGGAAAAGTCGATCATAGACAGAACGTCGCCCTGGTAGTGCCGCGCCCCTATCGGGCTTTCACACGGCAGCAGGTCACACGACCACGCATCATGCCCACGTTTCAGGAAAGCGTCCCTGACCACGCCGCTAAATTCACAGGCCACCAGTACCTTCATACCACCCCCTTTAAATAAGGCTATATCTCCGTCCACTTGCCACCAACTTGACCCTCAACCCGCAAATTAGAAGGACGCATCTCCTGATTGACCCTCTCATCAACATCGTCAAACATCCCGGCGGCACGGCATATCTCCAGCTTCAACCACGCCTTGAATTTCGGCGTCTCCACCAGCCGCCTGAACGCCACTATCTGATTCTGATGCATCTTGCGCTGCTCCGTTCCCGTCGCCGTCGCACCCGAAGCCCTGTGCGTTATCCTCACACAATTCGGATGCCGGTTCCGATGCTGACCACCCGCGCCAGAACCAGAAAACGTCGCTATATCAAAATCCTTCCGCGTCACCGAAAACAAGAGTTCCTTGTCCGGCATACCACCCCCTTGGTTTAATTGTTGTTGTATTATAACAACCATAAAGACAAAAAGCAAGAGCGTTCGAAAAACTTTGCATTGTAGAAGAGGGAGAGAGAGGCACAGGGGGACACCACCCGTAAGAGTTGCGGATGACCACCTCCAACCATTACCACCCATCTGCCTTAATGCCAATCATATACAACAATTCCTCACAAACAACCACCCACCGCTGTAAGTATACACAAGGGGTTCGAAAAAGATGCAGGAGGCCCCCAATCAAGAAAAACACCCACGAGCAATAGATGACAGGAGAGATGGATTCCTTTGAAGGGCCGCCACCGGTCGCCCCTCCCCTGGGGGGGCTTTTTGTCGCTGCCAGGAAAAGTAATTCTTTTTTCCTATGATCCGCGCCAGTACCGGCCGCCAGTGCCTTTGCAGCAATTAACGAGTATATACATAAGCGTTAATTCACTTGACTATTTATTATTATTATTGTATATTAGATATAGGTTCGATAACGAACCATAACCTTAACCTCTGGCAAGGGGACTATAATGTATAGCAGACTACACAACGATAACATCGGCTCTGTTTCATCGGGTACTATGCGCCCAGAAGACTTGATACCCGCTTTCTTGTGGGAATTGGAGCACCAGAGCAAACTCCTCAAGGGCCACAAGGGACTAATCGAAGAGATTAATACTCGCATGGAGAGTGACGAGTATTACGAAACTGAGGACGCAGATTATGACTTGGAAGCTTTGTTTGACGCACTGAACGAATACTGCATGCCGTATTTTTATTTTGGTGCGCACCCTGGAGACGGTGCGGATTTTGGATATTGGCTCTGTGAAGATTTTAAATACAACTTCGACGGGCTGAAAGTTGACGATTTATCCGATATCCCCACTGGCTACACTGGCGAAGTGCTACAAGTCAATGACCACGGCAACATGACACTGTATTACTGTTCCCTGGGTAGATTATACGAGATATGGAGTATTGTGTAACTCTCAACTCTTGCCCGGCGCTACCACAGGCCGGGCTATTTTTTTGCCTATACTTGGATATGGCTTGACTTGAGAAAATGCAGTGGCGGGCTTGCGGTGCGGTCAAAATTAGTCAATCTCTGTAAAATCTGCCTCTATCGCTCCAGGTGCATCGATTTCACGGTTAGAACGTTTCACGACTCTGGCATGTGCGGCGGCAAGTGCGTTACCCAATTCGTGAGTTACGTTTATGTCAACTTTATCCGTCAGCATGCCAAGATATTTCATCAATTGCTCCCGCGCCCGTTGCCTATCGTAAAAAGTAACTTCGATTTTGCCGTCCTTATTTTCTTTAATCGACTTGATAGTTTGTCGAACCTGTAGCGGTATATTTTTTAAACTTTTTAATTCGAGAGCTTCACCAGTCCAATTGAAAACATCCGCCGGATCAAGATTAACCTCGTTCTGAATTCCTTCAAGTATATCTGTTCGGCTTATATCAAGGTTTTGCGCGGTGTGGTCTGTAATTTCTGATAAGCGTGTCCGAATATCGGCATATGTGAGCAAGCGGCTTCCATTGGTTCTTGCCGTATCGTAAGTTATTACATTATCGGGCGTTACGTCTTTTATGGATTGCAAATAACTTGTGGTAGCGTTTAGATTACGGGAATATAGCTGACAGAATCTTTCGTGGAATGGATTTTTAAGGGGAGTGCCTATAGACATATATTTATTTATACTAATATCTAATACAGGTATATTTATTACACTTGTATTTATATCTTTATTATCTTTCTTTTTTATATCTTTACTATCTTTATTATTATCTTCTTTATTCTTTATATCTATATCTTTTATATTCATATCTATATTACTATCAGGTATAATATTATTTATATTATTATCTATATCTTTCTTGATATATTTATTACTCTTTCTAATGTGTTTTCTCATAATATATTTATATCCTTTAAATATAATATATATACAATATATAATTGATAATTAAAAAATGTCTAAAGAACAAGCTATCGTTAAAAAACAAGCATTTGAAGCCGAAATTGGCAAAATGTGGAAAATAATGCAAAAAATGACACCAGAAAAGCGTGCTCAATTTGTTCAACAATTGGATGAAGGCATGATTACTGCATTACGTAGTTATTCCAATCCGTACAAAAAGCCTGTTTTTATTGGCGATCGTAACCGATATTTGGCATTTTCTGTAATAAATTTAACCGAAAAATATTGTCAACGATTTGCAATGACCAGTTTAATTGGCTTTTTATATAGAATGTTAGATGAATTTAGCCCAGCTGCGGCCAAAAATTATATAAGCGAAAACGATCCAAAATTTGCTAATCTTTATAACGCAAAAATTAAACAATTAACCGCAAGTAAACCCGAACAATTATTAACCGAGCAATGGAACGCATTAAAAACCGAAATCGAGGCTATTAAAGCGGAATTAAAAGATGATCCCAATACTGCTGATAAACGTATTGTGGTTAAAGCCAAAGTTAAAGAAAGTTTTCTGGTCCGTGCGAAAATTATCAAATATAAAACATATACTTTTAATCGCGAACTCGATACTTTGAAAGATAATCAAAATTATTTGCAAATGCGTTTACAAGCAACTAAACATGAAATTAAACAATTAACCGAATTAAAAGATATTTTCGAACTTAAATTAAAAAAGCGATTGGAATATGATGCAAAACGTAAAACCATTGAATCGAGTGATTTATCGCGGGTTGAACCAAAATTTGGTTCAAGCTTCAAATCTAGCGATTTATCGCGGGTTGAACCACAAGAAACTGAAAAATCCAATGTTTCATATCACGATGAAGGCGATGAATTAGATGATGAAATGCCAGCTTTAGAATCCGCTGAACCAGAATATATTGATGATCCTAGTTTACCTAGTGAAGATATTGATGAAAATGGTGAAGTGCGTAATTTAAAAAATACATTGACTATTCAAGATGTTAATCAACCCTTGGAAAATTTCTATAAAGTAATTGAAAATAAAACCAAAAATATTGAAATAGTTAATAAACGATTACTTACACATGAAACTGAGTTTAATGAACGTGCTACCAAGTTAGAAACATTGGAGAAAAATATTAAAGAATACAAAGATAGATTATCGCAATTAAAAACTGAATATGATCAAATATTTTGTGTTGGTGCTAAGAAAACCA
>QZJY01000059.1 GCA_003597995.1 Dehalococcoidia bacterium | reverse complement strand
ACTCAAGCCAAAACGTTGTCGCGCAAAGCCATCGTTGAAGAGTCTTTAGCCGCTCGCGGTATAGTGTGCGTAGTTGAAAGCATGGAGCAGGCCGTCGAACTGGCCAACCGCTATGCCCCCGAACATCTTTGTCTATATGTGAAACGCTATAAGGATATTATCGATAAAATCCACAACGCTGGATGCGTCTTCGTGGGAGACCATCCCACTGTCGTCATGGGGGACTACGTCGCCGGGCCCAGCCACGCCCTGCCCACCAGCGGCACGGCACGCTTCGCTTCCCCGCTCAATGCCACCGATTTCGTGCGTCTGATGAACCTGATAACAGTGGATAAAACCATGATGAAAAAGTACGGCCCGGTGGCCGCCACTCTGGCGACATCAGAAGGGCTGACGGCCCACGCCAGGGCGGCAGAGTCTGGGAGTGACAAAGTGTAGGCGGCATAAGCGAGAAAATTATGGATAAAGAAAAGGGAATCGAGCGTTTTGTCCGACCCGAACTGACGGGTTTCCGGGGTTATTCAGCCTGCAAATCGACTGACGTAATAGCGCGGAAACTGGGCATACCAATTGGGCGCGTGGTCAAGGTGGACGCCAACGAGAACAACTACGGGCCTTCGCCCAAAGTGGCGCGCGCCCTGAAAGAATTTAACGGTTATCACGTCTACCCGGATGCGGCGCAGACCGAGCTACGCGAACTGCTTTCCAAATATACGAGCATGCCCGCCGAGCAGATAGTGGCGGGGGCAGGCAGCGACCAACTGATAGACCTGCTGGTAAAACTGTTCGCTCAACCGGGTGATGAAATTATCAATATGGTGCCCAGCTTTGCCATGTACCGCTTTTACGCCGACCTCTACGGCGCCACTGTTGTGGAAATACCGCGCGACGCTAATTTTCACATCGATGTTAAAGCTATCATAAAGGCCGTCACGCCAAAATCTAAGCTCATTTTCTTGGCCAACCCCAACAACCCCACCGGGACGATGACTCTCCGTGAAGATGTACTGGCATTATTGGAGACTGGCTTACCGCTGGTGGTTGACGAGGCTTATTACGAGTTTACCGGTGAAACCGCACTTCCTCTGATGGCCGAGTATCCGAACTTGATGGTGCTGCGCACTTTCAGCAAATGGGCAGGACTGGCCGGACTGCGCATTGGTTACGGCGTTTTCCCACGACGCATAGCGGATTACTTGCACGGTATCCGCGACCCCTACAATGTCAATGTGGCGGCGCTGACGGCGGTGCGCGCGTCGTTCCAGGACATGGACTACCTCATGGGGAATGTCAAAAAGATTGTCGCCGAGAGGGAGAGGTTGTACAAGCGGTTTGAAGAACTCAAATGGCTCAAACCCTATCCGTCAAAATCCAATTTTATTCTGTGTGACCTGCTCGAAGGTAATGCCAAAGACGTACAGCAGACACTGGAAAATAGGGGCGTGCTCGTACGTTACTATGCCGAACCGCGACTTAAGAATTGTCTGCGTTTCAGCGTAGGCAAACCGGAAGAAGACGATATCTTGCTTAAAGCTCTTAAAGAAATCGGGAGGTAAAACATGTCGAATCGCTCAGCCACTATCAAGCGCGAAACCAAAGAGACCAGCGTTAATCTCAAACTCAACTTGGACGGTACTGGCCGTTATGAAACCGTGACTGGCATACGCATGTTCGATCATCTGCTGTCGCAACTCGCCAGACACGGGGCTTTCGATATCAGCGTTTCGGCCACCGGGGATGACGCGCACCATCTAGTTGAAGATGTGGCTATCTGCCTGGGTCAGGCCTTCTTAGAGGCGCTAGGCGAGCGACGCGGTATCGTGCGCATGGCGGATTCAACTGTGCCTATGGACGATGCCCTATCGATGGTTGCGGTGGACATAAGCGGGAGGGGCTATGCCGTGCTGGACATGTCTTTCGCCGAAAACGACATGATGGGGTTCCCCAGCGACCTGATACGTCATTTTCTGGAAACGTTGGCCAGCGAAGCGCGCATGAACCTGCACGCGCGCACGCTTTACGGCACTAACGACCATCACAAGGCCGAGGCCCTCTTCAAGGCGCTGGGCAAGGCGCTGGATAAGGCTACCCGCATAGACGAGCGCAAGGCGGGAGAGTTGCCGTCAACCAAGGAGTGGATGGAGAAATAGCCTCCAGATTCTATTGGAATCCAGTTAGAGCTAGGCCAGCTTCTTGCCTGTCAACCTCTTGAAGGCTGTCTCATATCTTTTGGCTGTGCTGGCGATAACCTCATCCGGCAAGGCGGGCGCGGGAGGCTCTTTGTTCCAGCCCGATTTTTCCAGCCAATCTCTTAGCGGCTGTTTGTCGAAGCTGTCCTGCGGACGGCCCGCCTCGTAGCGCTCGATGTCCCAGAAACGGCTCGAATCCGGCGTTAGCAGTTCATCGATAAGAATCAAATCACTGCCATCGAGCCCGAACTCCATCTTGGTGTCGGCGATAATAAAACCACGCGTCCTGGCATAATCCCTTGCGTAATTGTAAATGGAAAGACAGGTGGCCATAAATTTCTCCGCAAGCTCGCTACCGAACATTTTACGTGCTTCGGAGATAGTCATCGGCATATCGTGACCGGCATCGGCCTTGGTGGTGGGCGTGAAAATAGGTTCGGGCAGTTCCTGACTTTCCACCAGCCCTGCGGGCAGCTTGATTCCGCAGACGGTGCCCTCCTTCTTGTATTCCAACCAGCCGGAACCGGCCAGATAACCCCTGGCGACACACTCGATGCTTAGTCGTTGGGCCTTCTTGACTACCATGGAACGTCCAGCCAGATAACCAGGGAATTTAACCTTGCTCCCCTGCGGCAGGTAGCGCTCTAGTTTGGATTTTTTAGTAACCGGCTCCACGACGTGGTTCGATATGATGTGAGCCGTTTTCTCGAACCAGAAGGCCGAAAGCTGGTTGAGCACCTTACCCTTATTTGGAATCCCGGCAGGCAGCACGACATCGAAAGCCGAGATGCGGTCGGTGGCCACGATGAGCAGATGCTCCCCCAGTTCATACGTGTCGCGCACCTTGCCGTTTATGAAGGTCGGTAAATCGAGTTCACTCTTGAGAAGAACGCCTTTTTGCTGGTCCATGTTATATCGCCCCCGGTGCCAGCCTGCTTTTAGCAGCGTTCGTCATCTTGTTTTTCCACTGACTTTCAGTGAGTCCCAGACGTTTGAAAATGGTGTCCACGTGAGCTAGATAGAAGTCATAATCGAAAATGGCCTCAAGCTCTTCTTTGGAGATGCGCTGCATCAGCTCTTTGTCTGCTTCCAGTAGAGTCAAAAACTTTTTGCCACTGCTCCAGCTTTCCATGGCGCTCTTCTGCACGAATTTATACGCCTCCTGGCGCGAGATGCCTTTGTCGATAAGCGCCAGCATGACCCTCTGCGAAAAAACCAGGCCTTTGGTAAGTTCGAGGTCTTTTTTCATATTTTTAGGATAGACGTTGAGGCCGTTTATAATAGAAGTGAACATGGTTAGCGTGTAGTCCAGCAACAGGCAGGCGTCCGGCAAAATGACGCGCTCGGCGGACGAGTGGCTTATGTCGCGCTCGTGCCATAAGGCCACGTCTTCCATTGAGGTCAGGGCATAGCCACGCATGAGGCGCGCCATGCCGCAGATTCTCTCGCACAGTTCCGGATTGCGCTTGTGAGGCATGGAGGAGGAGCCGGTTTGCCCTTCCTGGAAGGGTTCCTCGACCTCGCGCGTCTCCGTTTTCTGCAGCAGGCGGATTTCGGTGGCGAACTTCTCAAGCGAGGCCGCCGTGATGGCCAGTGTGGTGACGAACTGTGCATGGCGGTCTCTTTGGAGTATCTGGTTGGAGATGGGCGCGGGGGTCAGCCCTAGCTTGGCGCAAGCGATTTCCTCGACCTCCGGAGGCACAGTGGCGTACGTTCCCACAGCGCCGGATATCTTGCCGAAAGCGATGACTTTGGCCGCTTCGTCCAGGCGGTGGCGGTTGCGCTGCATCTCTTCCATCCACAGGGCCAGTTTGAGGCCAAAGGTGGTCGGTTCGGCGTGTATGCCGTGGGTGCGGCCTATCATAAGTGTGTATTTGTGCTTGATGGCCATAACGGCCAGAGCCGCCACCAGGTCTTTCATATCCTGGCTGAGAATTTTTGAAGCTTCCACCAGTTGTAAAGAGAGCGCCGTGTCCATAATGTCGTTGGAGGTGAGTCCGAGATGGATGAAGCGTGCCTCCGGCCCGATGCTTTCGGATACGGCCCCCAGGAAAGCGGTCATGTCGTGGTGCGTCTCGGCCAGTATCTCCAGCATGCGCTTCTGGTTGCAACGCGCCATCTTTATTTTGGGAAGTGAAGCGCGAGGTATACGGCCTAACTCAGTCCAGGCGTCGCATACGGCGATCTCTACGTCCAGCCACTTGCTATATTTGTTCTCGTCGGACCAAATCCGTTTCATCTCGGGACGGCTGTAGCGTTCTATCATCTCGGCCTCTCTTTATCCCGCGGACAATTCCTGGCGGTACTTATCATAAGTCAGGCGAATGTTATCGTGTTTCAGCCCCAGTATCTCCGCTGCCAGAAAGGCCGCGTTTTTGGCTCCGGCACCACCGATAGCCACGGCGGCCACCGGAATTCCCGCTGGCATCTGCACGATGGCGTAGAGGGCGTCCACACCCTTGAGCTCGCTCGATGCGATGGGCACGCCTATAACGGGCAGCGTCGTCCAGCTAGCCAGCACGCCGGGCAGGTGGGCCGCGCCTCCGGCGGCGGCGATGATGACTTCTATGCCGCGCCCTCGGGCCTCCTGGCCGAACTGGCGTGCCTTTTCAGGCGTGCGGTGCGCCGATATGACGTTCACCTCGTACTCGATGCCCAGTTTTGTAAGTGTGTCCAGGCATGGCTGTACGGCCTCGCTGTCTGATTTGGAACCCATGACCACGGCTACTAATGGCATAATTCACCTCGCGTCAGAATTAAAAAGCTGCGATGTCCTTGCGGTAATGCGCGCCCTTAAAATCAATGCGCGAAATATTATTATAAACTTTTTGGCGGGCCTGAGCTAGCGTCTCGCCCGTGGCGACGACCGTCAGCACGCGCCCTCCGGCGGTTACCACACGGCCTGATGAATCAAGCTTTGTCCCGGCGTGAAAAACCATGACATTCGGGTCCACGTTCTCCAGCCCGTTAATGGGGAAGCCCGTCTCGTAATGCCCCGGATAACCCCCCGAGGCCATCACCACGCCGACGCAGGTTTTTTTACTCCACTGGATTTTCTGTCGGTCCAGTTTCTTCTCAACAACGGCCAGGGCGATTTCGGTCAGGTCTGTTTCCAAACGCGGCAGGATGACCTGAGTTTCCGGGTCTCCCAGGCGGCAGTTGAACTCGATGGTCTTCGTGCCATTTGAGGTAATCATCAGACCGCCGTAAAGCACTCCTGAGTAGGGAGCTCCCTCTGCGGCCAGTGCCTTGATGGTGGGACGCATGATTTCGCGCATGGCCCGCTCCCCAAGCTCTTCGGTATAGAAATCGGGCGGCGAGAAGCTGCCCATGCCGCCGGTGTTGGGCCCCTGGTTGCCGTCGAACACGCGCTTGTAGTCGCAGGCAGTTACAGGAGGAGAAAGGGTTTTGCCATCGGTGAAAACAAAAACGCTCATCTCGCGGCCCGTAAGATACTCCTCGACGACTACCTTTTCCCCCGCAACCCCGAAAGCCTTATCCTGCATCATGGATTTGAGTGAAGAGAGAGCTTCTTCCACGCTTTGCGCGATAACTACTCCCTTGCCGGCGGCCAGCCCGTCGGCCTTGAGGACGATGGGCGGCGTTTGCTGTTTCATGTAAACTGAGGCTTCATCGAAGGATGAGAAACTGCGGCTCTGCGATGTGGGTACGCCGTATCTGTGCATCAAGTCCTTGGAAAAGATCTTGCTGGCCTCTATTCTGGCGGAGGCACTGCTGGGGCCGAAGATGGGGAGTCCAGCTTTCTGAAACTCGTCCACGATGCCATCCGCCAGCGGCGTCTCGGGCCCCACGAAGGTGAAATCCACTTTGTTCTGGTGCGCTGCTGCGATGAGAGAGATGATGTCCGTAGCATTAATCTGGAGGTTGCTGGCGATCTGCGCGGTGCCGGCATTACCCGGCGCAACGAAAATTCTCTCTATATTGCGGCTCTGTAACAACTTCCAGACGATGGCATGTTCCCTGGCGCCGCTGCCGATTACCAAAATTTTCATAATTTGCTCTTACCTAATTTTATCATTAAGTTACCCCCAAAATGGAAGGGGCGAGTAGAAAAATTAATTGTTGTTAATTCCCTCGCCAGAGGCCTAAAAAATTACTCCTCTCCCTCGACGGGGGGAGAGGATACAGGTGAGGGTGAGACTCTAGATTTAATGACTACTCCCTCACTCTTATCTCTCCCGCGTGGGAGAGAAGAATTGTCGCTTGGAAAATCTCCTTTGTATTCCCCCTTTCGCCAAAGGGGGAGAACCATTTACTCTTCTCCCTTTCACAAAAGGGAGATTGAGAGGGATTTTCCTAATCTCAGGTAGTTCTTACTCAAAGGAGGCAAATGGCTTATACCGTCCTCTTGCCTATCTGAAAACGCCCGTGCCATGCCGGGTCGTACATCTCATAATTGCCATCCTCTCGAAGATACAGAAAGCGCTGGGCAGGCGTGACGCCGGCATAGTGGTGGTAGGAAGCCGGCAGGTTCACTGTGTGCGAGAGCATTTCCTGCCAGATATTGTCGTCCGTCCAGTGGCCCTGGCGCTTGACCACATTGAAAAGCTCTTCCGCCGAAGCCCTCCCCGCCGATTTGGCCAGTGCGTTGCGTATAGCGCCACTGCAGGTCTCAGGCTCGTAGGTGCGGCCCTTACCCATTATGACCATAGGCTTTGCCTCCTTATTCCCACTCAATAGTGCCGGGGGGTTTGGAGGTGATGTCGTACACCACGCGGTTGACGCCGGGCACCTCGTTGACGATGCGGGTGGAGATGGTGGCCAGCACGTCGTAGGGCAATCTGGCCCAGTCGGCGGTCATGGCGTCGTTACTTGTGACGGCGCGTATGGCTATGATATAGCCGTAAGTACGGAAGTCGCCCATGACGCCCACACTCTTACTGTCGGTAAGTATGGCGAAGCTCTGCCATAGTTGGCGGTAGAGGTTGGCCTTCTTGATTTCGTTCATGACAATCCAGTCGGCGGCCTTGAGGATGTCCAGCTTTTCACGCGTCACCTCGCCGATGATGCGGATGGCCAGACCGGGACCGGGGAACGGCTGCCGCCACACCATTTCTTCAGGCAAGCCCAGCTCCAGACCTACCTGACGCACTTCATCTTTGAAGAGGTAGCGCAACGGCTCGATGAGCTTGAGTGTCATGTTGGAAGGCAGCCCGCCCACGTTGTGGTGTGTTTTAATCTTGGCAGAAGTCGTGCTCACTGACGAGGTGCTCTCGATGACGTCGGGATAGAGCGTGCCCTGCGCCAGAAAGTCTATCTTGCCGAGCTTGGCGGCTTCTTCCTCAAAAACCTTGATAAACTCACTCCCGATGGCCTTGCGCTTGGTCTCCGGGTCGGTGACTCCCTTGAGCCTCTCCAGAAAACGGTCGGTAGCTTCGATATAGATGATGTTCATGTGGAGGTTATTACGGAAGACCTCCAATGTGCGGTCAGCCTCCTGGCGGCGCAAGAGGCCGTTATTAACGAAGATGCAGGTGAGATGGTCGCCGATGGCATGGTGAATGAGCGTAGCCACTACGGAAGAGTCCACACCGCCGGAGATGGCGCTGATGACCTTGCGGTTGCCCACCTGTTCGTTGATGCGTATCATGCTTTCGGTGATGAAGTTGCCCATGGTCCAGTTGCCCTGGCAATGGCATATCTTGTAGACGAAGTTTTTCAGAATAGTAGCCCCGTAGAGGGTATGCGCCACCTCGGGATGGCATTGTAAACCGAATATCCTGTCCTCGCTGCCCATGACAGCCACCGGCGAGTTCTCGGTATAAGCAAGCGGTCTAAAGCCAGGCGGCATTTCCTCGATGCGGTCGCCGTGGCTCATCCAGACGGGTGAGGATTCAGGCAGTTCGGCGAAGAGCGGCGAATGCGTGTCGCCGATATGCAGCACAGCATGGCCATACTCCTTTTTCTGTCCGGCGGCCACCCTGCCTCCAAGTTGCTTGGCGAGCACCTGCATGCCGTAACAGATACCCAAAACTGGCAGGTGCTTTTCATATATATAGGAGGGGGCCATGGGAGCGTTCGGCTCATAGACGCTGGACGGGCCGCCGGAGAGGATAAAGCCTTTGGGGTTGAGAGCGGCGATTTTCTCCCATGGAGTGTCATGGGGTACTAACTCGCAATAGACGTGCAGTTCGCGCACGCGGCGAGCGATGAGAAGGCTGTACTGTGAGCCGAAATCGATGACGATGATAGCCTCGCGCTCCGCGCCTGAGACGGCTTTGCCTGCGGTTACCGGCTGCTGGCCGCCTTTTTCCTTGGCTATCTCCAGGTAAGCCGAGACCTCCAGGTCTCCGCTGGTGCGTATGCGGGGGATTGGCTCTTTTGGTTTGGGGGTATTTTCTTCAGTCATATTTTTACGCTGTAGATTAGCATTATGCTATACTGATGGTCAAGTAATCCGGAGATATTTTACGGTTGTCTTCTTTGCAAAAAGCCACGTCGAAAACCGTTCAACAAGGCATAAGTTTGCTCAAAGAAGGACGTTCCGTAGCCTTCCCCACCGACACCGTTTATGCCCTCGGCGCTCCGATAAATGATGTCGCCTGCATCAAGAAAGTCTATGAGATTAAGCAACGGCCGCTCAGCATGCCCCTGCCTATTTTGCTGGCGGACTCCGATGACATCGGCCTGGTGGCGCTGGAGGTCTCGGACATAGCCAGGGCGTTCATGCGCGAATTCTGGCCGGGGGCACTTACGCTCGTCTTTAAAAAAACGCTTTTTGTCCCAGACATAGTCACTGCTGGAGGCCCGACGGTGGCTGTGAGAATTGCCGCTCATCCGCTGGCCATTGAGATTGTAAAAGGCGTAGGCGTGCCCCTCATCGGCACCAGTGCCAACATCCACGGCAAACCCAGCCCTACCACGGCACAAGGCGTCGCCTCACAGATAGGCGACAAAGTCGAACTGATTATTGACGCCGGAAAGACGCCGGGCGGCGTCGAGTCCACTATACTAGATATGAGCACGGATAGACCCAGGATTTTACGGCAGGGAGCCGTCGCCCGCGCCACGCTCGAAAAGTTCTGCCGCATATATTGAGGACAGATATGAAAGTAGCCATAGGCAGCGACCACCGTGGCCTTGAAATGAAAGCGGGGATTACCAGTCTTTTGTCCGAAATGGGGCACGAGCTGCAGGACTTCGGCGCGTATGATACGCAGAGTGTGGACTACCCGGACATCGCACAGACGGTAGGAGAAAAGGTCGCCGCAGGCAAGTTTGAGCGCGGTATTCTCATCTGTGGCACTGGCATCGGAATGAGCATTGCCGCCAACAAGGTTAAAGGCATCCGTGCCGCTCTGTGTTGTGACACCTTTATGGCGGAACGTGCTCGCTTGCATAACGACGCCAATATTTTATGCCTGGGCGCGGAGAGAACTCCCAAAGCCACCGAAATCGTGCGCACCTTTTTAACCACGAGATATGAAGGCGGTCGCCACCAGAATCGACTGGATAAAATCGCAAAGATGGAGAGCGATCAAACCCATCCTGCATAGTTAAAGAAGTAAATTTCTTGACACTCCAATCGTGGCTGTGATATTTTAGAGGTCTCTTTCGGTGGGTTTTGGAAGCGAATCCGTCCCACAAGGGCGGATTTTTTAATTTTCGGAGACGACGATGAAAAGCGAAGCCATTAAAAAAGGCATTGAGAGAGCGCCACACCGTTCTTTACTGCGCGCCTTGGGCGTCAAGCCTGAAGAGATGTCGCGCCCCTTCATCGGCGTGGTCAACAGCTTTACGGAAATAGTACCCGGACACGTGCACCTGCGCGAGCTGGCCCAAGCCGTCAAGGAAGGCGTAAGACACGCCGGCGGCATGCCGTTCGAGTTTAACACCATTGCTGTCTGCGACGGCATCGCCATGAACCACGCCGGCATGAAGTTCAGCCTGCCTTCGCGCGAGCTGATAGCCGACACAGTAGAGGTAATGGCGCAGGCGCATGCCTTCGATGGACTGGTGTTTATCCCCAACTGCGACAAGGTCATCCCCGGCATGCTAATGGCCGCCGCCCGGCTCAATGTGCCTGCTATATTTGTCTCAGGAGGCCCCATGATGGCGGGCCATTTACAAACCAAAGAAGGCGTTAAGAAGGTGGACCTCAACTCGGTTTTTGAGGCTGTGGGCAAGGTGCTAAAGGGCCAGATGAGTGAGCCGGAACTGGAATGCCTGGTGAACGCCGCCTGTCCCGGTTGCGGCTCATGCGCCGGCATGTTTACCGCCAACACTATGAATTGCATCACAGAAGCCCTGGGAATGGCACTGCCCGGCAACGGTACCATTCCCGCCGTAGATGAAAGGCGCTGGAAGCTGGCCTGGCAGGCCGGCGAACAGGTCATGAAGCTGCTGGCCACCGGCGTCAAGCCCAAGGACATCATAAACGAAAAATCACTGGAGAACGCCTTTACCGTGGATATGGCGCTGGGCGGCAGCACCAACTCTGTGCTGCACCTCATGGCTATCGCTCATGAAGCTGGCGTTGAGTTTTCGCTGCAGCGCATTAATGGAATAAGTGAGAAAACACCTTGCCTGACCAGCTTGAGGCCGGCAGGCAGTTATCACATAGAAGATTTGGATCGCGCCGGCGGCATACCGGCGGTGATGAAAGAACTCAAAAGCCATCTGAACCTCGACCTCAAGACGGTCTCTGGCCGCACCGTGCTGGATATCGTTACCCACGCCACCGTCGAGGATGCAGATGTCATCCACTCGGAGAAAACGGCCTATTCCGCCAAAGGCGGCCTGGCCATCCTCTTTGGCAACATCGCTCCGGAGGGGGCGGTGGTCAAGCGTTCCGCCGTGGCGCCGGAGATGATGGCGCACAAAGGCCCCGCCCGCGTTTTCGAGTCTGAGGACGAGGCTACAAAAGCTATCATGGCAGGTGCCATCAAAGCGGGGGACGTAGTGGTCATCCGCTACGAGGGTCCCAGGGGCGGTCCGGGCATGCGCGAGATGCTCACACCTACCTCGCTATTGGCGGGCATGGGCATGGATAAAGTAGTGGCACTCATCACCGACGGGCGCTTTTCGGGTGCCAGCCGCGGAGCTTCCATCGGACACGTAGCGCCTGAAGCAGCTTTGCGCGGGCCCATCGCCGCCGTACGTGAAGGCGACATGATAATGATAGATATTCCAAATTGCAAGCTGAACGTTAACCTGTCCGACAAGGAAATAGCGCAGCGTCTGGCGCAAGTTATGCCTTTTCAGCCCCGAGTGACCGGGGGCTACCTGGCCCGCTATGTGGAAAAGGTAACCTCGGCGAGCCATGGAGCGGTGCTGGCTTAGGAGCGTGGAAATATGAAGATGACCGGCTCGCAGATAGTTTGTGAAAGCCTGCTCAAGGAAGGCGTAGACGTTATATTCGGCATTCTTGGCGGACAAATTTTGCCCTTGTATGACACACTTACCCAGTATCCGCAACTGCGACATATCCTGGTGGGTCACGAACAGGGGGCAGCGCATGCCGCTGAGGGTTATGCCCGTGCTACTGGCAAAGTGGGTGTGTGCTTTGCCACTTCGGGGCCGGGGGCTACCAACCTGGTTACCGGCATTGCAGATGCTTACCTTGATTCTACACCCATAGTGGCTATCACGGGCCAGGTAGGACGACCTTTCATCGGCAAAGACGCCTTCCAGGAGATAGACATAACGGGCATTACGTTGCCTATCACGAAACATAATTATATGGTAACCGACGTCGCAGATATGGCCAAAACCATAAAAGAAGCCTTTTATCTGGCGAGGACAGGCAGGCCGGGTCCAGTACTGGTTGACTTACCCAAAGACATGCAGGTGGAACAGGCAGAGTTCAACTATCCTTCAAAGGTAGACCTGCCGGGGTATAAACCGACGCTCACAGGCCATCCCGCGCAGATAGCCAAGGCTGCCAAGCTGATTGCCGGAGCCAAGAAACCGGTAATCATCGCCGGGCGAGGCATAATTATCTCCGGGGCCTACGCCGAACTCAAAACGCTCGCTGAAACGGCTCAAATGCCTGTTATCACCACCTTGCTGGGCATCAGCTCCTTCCCCGAGTCTCATGTCCTCTCCTACGGCTGGCTGGGCATGCACGGCATGGCCTATGCCAACATGGCTGTGACGGATAGCGACCTTATCGTCGCTGTCGGCATGCGCTTCGACGACCGCGCCACCGCCAAAGTGAGCGGGTTCGCCCCGCATGCCAAAATCGTGCACATCGACATCGACCCGGCAGAAATCGGCAAGAACGTGCGCGTTGACGTACCCATCGTGGGCGATGCCAAAACGGTACTCAAGCCGCTCAACAAATTGCTCGTACCTTTAGACCATACCGAGTGGCTGCACCAGCTGGACACCTGGCGTAAGGAGCATCCTTCGCTCTCCATACGCGAGTCCGAAGGACTCTTGCCACAGTACGTTGTCCGCAAGATCTGGGAAGTCACAAAGGGCGATGCTATAGTAGTTACCGGCGTGGGCCAGCACCAGATGTTCGCCGGTCAACACTTCTTCTATGACAAGCCCAATAGCTTTATCTCGTCCGGCGGGCTGGGCACTATGGGCTTTGAGCTGCCAGCTTCTATGGGAGCCAAGGTAGGTAAACCCGACGAAACAGTATGGTGTATCGCCGGCGACGGCAGCATCCAGATGACCATACAGGAGTTGGCTACCGTTTCACGTGAGAATATAGCTATAAAAATAGCAATCCTCAACAACAACTACCTGGGTATGGTGCGACAATGGCAACAGTTCTTCTATGAGAAACGATACATGGCCACGCCTCTGCATTGCCCCGACTTTGTAAAACTAGCAGATGCCTACGGCATACCGGCACAGAATGTCAAAACCAGAGAAGAGGTCGTACCGGCTATACAGAGGGCTATGGCCATCCCCGGCCCCTATATCATTAACTTCGAGGTCGAGTCGGAAGAGAATGTATATCCCTTCGTTCCGCCCGGAGCGTCCCTGCACGAGTTCATCGAGGAACCCAAAAAGGAGGTACCGGCATGGTCTCGTCGCAGCACATTATAATGGCAATGGTATCCGACAAACCCGGCGTCCTTAACCGCGTGGCCAGTTTATTCCGCCGCCGGGGTTTTAACATTGAAAGCATCGCTGTGGGAGCCAGCGAAGTCCCCGACGTTTCACGTATGACCATAGTGGTTGATGGAGCAACCACGCTGGTGGAGCAGGTGCGCAAGCAGCTGGACAAGGTCATCGATGTCATCAAGGTCTCGGACATTACCGGCGAGAGCACTATCATGCGAGAACTGGCGCTTATCAAAGTGAAGACCACTACCAACACGCGCAGCGAGATAATGCAGATAGTAGACATTTTCCGCGCCAAGATAGTGGATGTGGCTGTTGATTCTTTGACTGTGGAGGTCACCGGGGATGAAGCCAAGGTAACTTCGTTGTATAATCTCTTAAAGGGCTTTGGCATCAAGGAGATCAGCCGGACCGGCGTCATCGGCATGACGCGCGGGGGCATTGTCCAGGCCACCTCGGAAGAAGAATCTCAATAAACAGAATATAAATTATAAAGAGGAAGGTGTAACATGGCGACTATTTATTACGACAAAGATTGCGACCTGTCTATCATTAAAAACAAGGTAATCGGCATTGTGGGTTACGGCAGCCAGGGGCACGCTCAGGCCATGAACCTGCGCGACAGCGGCCTCAAGGTTATCGTGGCCGAGGTCAAGGGCGGGGCGGCATGGAAGAGGGCCGAAGCTGACGGCTTTACCCCCATGTCTGCTGCTGAGCTCGCCAAGAAAGCCGACATAATCGTCATGCTGGCCCCGGATACCTATCAAGCCAAGATTTATACCAATGAAATCGTCGGCGGACTGACCGCTGGTAAAGTCCTGCAATTCGCCCACGGCTTCAATATCCACTATGGGCAGATAGTACCCCCGGCGGACGTGGACGTCACCATGATTGCCCCCAAATGCCCCGGGCAGATGCTGCGCGAAGTCTATGTAGAGGGCAACGGCGCTCCTGCACTGGTAGCTGTGCAGCAGAACGCTTCCGGCAAGGCTCTCGAAATCGCCTTGGCCTACGCCAAGGGCATCGGCTCTTCGCGCGCCGGCATTCTGGAAACCACCTTCGCGGAAGAAACAGAAACCGATCTCTTCGGCGAGCAGGCTGTCCTCTGCGGCGGCGCGACGTCTCTCATAAAGGCAGGGTTTGAGACTCTGGTAGAGGCCGGTTATCAGCCGGAAGTCGCCTATTTCGAATGTCTGCACGAACTCAAGCTTATTGTGGACCTCATCTACAAGGGCGGCATTGCCTACATGCGCAATTCCATTTCCGACACCGCCAAATACGGCGACTACACGCGCGGCCCACGCATCGTCAACGAGACGGTGCTGGACGAGATGTCCGAAATCCTGTCCGAAATCCAAGATGGACGCTTCGCCCGCGAATGGATTCTGGAGAACCAGGCCGGACGCCCGGTGTATAACGCCCTCAAGCGCATCGAGAGCGAACACCTTATCGAAGAAGTAGGGGCCGAATTGCGCGAGATGATGCCCTGGCTCAAGGAAGCCAAGTAGACGGAACGAAATTGAAACGGCCTGACTTTTATGCCATAAACCGCCGCTGGCCGGGCGTTCACGCTCTGGCTGGTCGAGACAAGCTCATCCTTATAATCCCCTCTCTGTAAAGAGAGGGGTATCCGCCTCAGCGCGCGCAAAATAAGGATAGAGTCTCAAGGAGGGACTTATGGATAAAGTCATCATATTCGATACCACGTTAAGAGACGGCGAGCAGGCCGCTGGCAGCTCGCTCAACGTGCAGGAAAAACTGGAAATAGCCCGTCATCTGGAGCGGATGGGGGTCGACGTAATTGAAGCCGGCTTCCCCATCAGTAGCCCCGGTGACTTCGAGGCCGTCAGGCGCATCGCCTGTGAAATAAAGCAAAGCTCTGTCTGCGGCCTGGCGCGTGCTGTCCCGGCCGACATAGATACAGCGTGGAACGCCGTCAAAGAGGCGGCGAGCCCCCGCATCCACGTTTTTATCTCCGCTTCGGATATCCACCTCATGCACCAGCTCAAGAAAAGTCGCGAGCAGGTGCACGAGATGGCCGTCGCCATGGTGGCGCATGCCAAGCGCCACACCTCAGACATCGAGTTTTCGCCCATGGACGCCAGCCGTTCTAATCCTGAATTCATCTACCAACTGCTCACGGATGTTATCGAAGCGGGAGCGACTACGGTCAACATACCAGATACAGTGGGCTATGCCATACCCGAGGAATTTGGCCAGCTAATCAAAAACATCTTCGAGAATGTCAAAAACATTCATAAGGCTGTGGTGAGTGTGCACTGCCACAACGATCTGGGGCTGGCGGTAGCCAACAGTCTGCAGGCCGTGAGGTGCGGAGCGCGCCAGGTGGAGTGCACCGTCAATGGCATCGGCGAACGCGCCGGCAACGCCTCTCTGGAAGAGGTCGTCATGGCCATCGCTACACGCTCCGACCTCTTCAACCTGACCACCAATATAAAGACACAGCAGATATACCGCGCCAGCCGCTTGGTGAGCGAACTGACGGGTTTCGCCGTGCAGCCCAACAAGGCCATTGTGGGAGCCAATGCCTTCCGCCACCAGTCCGGCATACACCAGGACGGCGTCATAAAACTCTCCAGCACCTACGAAATAATCGACCCGCGCACAGTAGGTGTCCCTGCATCCAGTCTGGTGATGGGGAAACTGAGCGGCAGACATGCCTTTAAGGAGCGCCTAGCGGAGCTGGGTTATAGCCTGTCTGATTCCGAATTCGAGCGCGCTTTCGCCTCTTTCAAGGAGCTGGCGGACAAGAAAAAAGAGGTCACCGACCGAGATGTCGAGTCCCTCATGGCTGAGGATAAGCGCACGGTGACGGAATACTACCACCTGGAGCGCATACAGGTGACCTGCGGCGACCGAGGAATACCTACAGCGGCGGTCAAGCTCATCGGCCCGAACGGCAAGGAACTGGCCGACGCGGCCCTGGGCACAGGGCCGGTAGATGCGACTTATAAAGCCATCAACCGTCTGGTGAAAGTGCCTAACGTATTAACTGAGTTCACTGTCAATTCAGTTACTGAGGGCATCGACGCTATTGGCGAGGTACTTATACGCATCGAGAGCGACGGCGTGAGCTACACCGGTCGCGGTGCCGACCCTGACATCGTAGTGGCCAGCGCCAAGGCCTATATGAACGCACTCAACCGCCTGCTCTCATCCAGGAAAACGCAGGCGCCAGATAAATCTGGCGCAACATAAATCCAGATTATTGACTCTGGGAACGGAGTAAATATATATGACATTAGCTGAAACCATACTGGCAGCCCACAGCGGCAAAAAGAGTCTCAGCCCGGGCGACTTTATAAACGTGCGCCCTGACATGATACTGTCCAACGACATCACGGCCCCCATAGCCATCAAGGAATTCCGCAAGCTGGGAGTTAAGAAGGTTTTCGATCCCAAGAAGATTGTCATGGTACCAGACCATTTCGTGCCCAATAAAGACATCGCCTCCGCCGAGCAGGCCAAAATGCTGCGCGAGTTCGCCCAGGAGCAGGGCATCATCTACTTCGAGTGCGGCCAAATGGGCATTGAGCACGTGCTGCTGCACGAGCAGGGGCTAGTTCTTCCCGGTGACGTCATCATAGGAGCCGATTCGCATACCTGCACCTACGGTGCGCTGGGTGCCTTTGCCACCGGCATGGGCTCTACCGATATCGCCACAGCCATGGCCACTGGTGAAATATGGATGAAGGCACCCCCCACCATCCGCTTTATCTACAGCGGCAAGCTGCCAAAGTGGGTGGGCGGTAAGGACCTTATCCTCTATACCATCGGCAAGATAGGCGTGGACGGGGCGCTCTATGCAGCTATGGAATTCACTGGCGAGGCTATCGATAACCTCTCCATGGACGGTCGTTTCACCATGTCCAACATGGCCATTGAGGCCGGGGGCAAGGCTGGTATGTGCAAAGCCGATGGCAAGACCATGAAATATATAAAGCCGCGAGCCAAACGTGCCTACTCCGTTTACGAGCTTAGCCCGGCTTCCGAATGCTCGCAGGTAATTGAATACGATGTCAGCAAGTTGGAACCGCAGGTGGCGGCGCCGCACCTGCCTTCCAATGTCAAACCAGTGAGCGCTCTCAGTGACGTCAAGATACACCAGTCCGTCATCGGCTCGTGCACCAACGGACGCTTGGAAGACTTGAGGCTGGCGGCCTCTGTCATCAAGGGCAGGAAGGTCGCGCCATACGTCCGCTGCATTGTCATCCCCGGCTCCCAGCAAGTCTATCTGGACGCCATGCACGAAGGTCTGGTGGAGATATTTATCAACGCCGGCTGCGCCTTCAGCACGCCCACTTGCGGGCCGTGTCTCGGTGGTCACATGGGCATACTGGCCGCCGGAGAGCGCGCCATTTCTACCACCAACCGCAATTTCGTAGGGCGCATGGGTAGCCCGAAATCTGAGGTGTACCTGGCGAATCCGGCGGTGGCCGCCGCCTCCGCCGTTCTGGGGCGCATTGCTAGCCCCGAAGAGTTGTAAACTCGCTTAGAACGCTGAAATACTCTTATATGAGTTGAATTGAAAGTTGGAGAGATGGAAGACAGCATTCGCATAAAACTGAACGTTAAGCCCGACAGCAAAGTCTGCCTGTTTCATGCCCGCAAGGACCTGCTGCCCCAGTTCATGAAGGGCGACCTGCGCCTTATGCTCGACTGGGCGGAGAATGATTGCGACAACATCATCTACTGGCTCAGGCCGCAGGACGACCTGCGGGACATCATGTCGCACCTGGAGCGCCAGATAAAGCCCAGCGGGCGTATCTCTGGTTGGTGGTTCAGAATAAAGCCTCCAAACTCGGTCTGGAGCGTATCCAGGAAGAGGTCTCGGAATATACCAACCTGCTCAAGGGCAAGGTTGTCTCCATAGGCGAGGGAGAATCCGCCCTCCAGTTTGTCATAAGGAAAGACGCCAAAGAATAGTGGCGCTTAAGTCAGGCAAATGCCTGTGTGGAGGCTTGCATGAACGCATTTGAAGACATCGTGGCCCTATATTTGGAAGAAAACGGTTATTGGGTAAGACAACATGTCAAGGTTCATAACATCACAAAAGAAGACAAGGTCATTCTGGAGAGACCATCACTACCGACCCCAGAAATTGATATTGTGGCTTATGAAGTAAGTTCAAACACACTTGTCCTCGTTGAGGTGAAGTCGCTTTTGGACTCTTATGGCGTACATTATTATGCTGTCTCGGGTTCTGGTAATTCGAATTCAGACAAAGCTGATGCACGGAAGTATAGGCTATTTAACGATGATGGCTTTCGCAAAATCATTACTGAAAGACTCCGTGAAGAATATCTAGGCGCGGGTCTTATAAATGCAGAAACAAGTATCAGTTATGCGTTAGTTGCAGGCAATATTGCGACTACTTGGGATGAGGAAAAACTAAAAGAGTATTTTAAACTGAAAGAGTGGCGGCTCATTCTCCCTGAAGATATAAGGAAGGGGATCAGGGAATTGGCTAAGAAGGGTTGGGAAGATAGTGTCGTTGTTATGACCGCCAAGCTCGTTAAGGAGGTTAAACCATTATGATGACAGGAAAAGTCTTTAAATACGGGGCCAACGTGGATACCGACGTTATCATCCCGGCACGCTATCTCAACGTGTCGGAACCTTCGGAGTTGGCCAAACACTGCATGGAAGATATAGACCTGGATTTCGTGAAGAAAGCTCACAAAGGCGACATCATCGTGGCCACCACCAACTTCGGCTGCGGCTCATCGCGTGAGCACGCCCCCATTGCCATCAAGGCGGCGGGCGTCTCGGCTGTAGTGGCGTCGAGCTTCGCGCGCATCTTTTTCCGCAACGCCATCAACATAGGCCTGCCCCTGCTGGAGTCCCCGGAGGCGGTGGCTGGCACAGAAGCAGGCGACATACTGCAAATCGAGTTGGAGACAGGTACTATCAATAATGTCACCAAAGGCAAGACCTTTAAGGCCAAACCCTATCCCGAGTTCATGTCCCAGATAATTGCCTCGGGCGGGCTGGTGGAGTACACCAAAAAGAAGATAGCCGGGAGTGTGAAATGAAGTTCAGGATAGCGCAGCTTTCCGGCGACGGCATCGGCCCCGAGGTTGTGGCACAGGCCGTTAAGGTGCTGGAAGCCGTGGGCAGCATCTTCGGCCACGAGTTTGAGGTGAAAAGCGGCCTCATTGGCGGCATCGCCATCGACAAGACCGGCTCGGCCATGCCGGAGGAAACGCTCAAGCTGGCCAAATCCTCCGACGCCGTGCTGTTCGGTGCAGTAGGCGACCCCAAATTCGACGACCCAAAAATAAAAGAGCGACCTGAAAACGGATTACTGGCCGTCCGCAAAGGACTCAAGTTGTTTGCCAATCTGCGCCCGGTCAAGGTGTATGACGAGCTGGCGGACGGCACAGTCTTCAAGCCTGAGGTCATCAAGGGCGCCGATTTCATCTTCGTGCGCGAGTTGACCGGCGGCCTCTATTTCGGCAAGCCCAAGAAGCGCTGGGAGACCTCAACCGGACGCAAGGGCGTGGACTCCATGTATTATACCGAGCAGGAAATCGAGCGCATCGTGAGAGCTGGCTTCGAGCTGGCGCGCGGGCGGCGCAAGAAACTCACCTCGGTTGATAAGGCCAACGTGCTCGAATCATCGCGCCTGTGGCGGCAAGTGACCCTCGAGGTCTCCAAGGACTACCCCGAAGTTTTACTTGAGCACATGCTGGTGGATACTTGCGCCATGCGCATCATTTTGACCCCGCGCGATTTCGACGTGCTGGTGACGGAAAACACTTTCGGCGACATTCTTACTGACGAAGCCTCGATGCTGGCAGGCTCGATGGGTATGCTTCCCTCAGCCAGCCTTGCTGGCATACCGGCCAAAGGCAAACGTATCTTCGGACTCTACGAGCCAATACACGGCAGCGCCCCCACCATCGCGGGGAAAGATATAGCTAATCCTATCGCCACCGTGCTCAGCCTGGCCATGCTGCTGCGCTACTCACTTAACCTGGAAAATGAGGCTAAGGCTGTGGAGAAAGCAGTTTCTGCTGTGCTCAAGGCAGGCTATCGCACCTGTGATATAATAGGCACAAGCAAGAAACAGGTCGGCACGTCGGAAATGGGCCGCCTGATTGTGAAAGAGTTAAAGGGGCAAAAATAGTGCCTGTAGTCCAGCTTTACGATACCACGCTCAGGGACGGCGCGCAGAGGGAAGGCATCTCCTTCACGGCGGCGGACAAGCTGGCCATAGCGCGCAAACTGGACGAACTGGGCATGCAGTACATCGAGGGCGGCTGGCCTGGCGCCAATCCCAAGGACAGCGAGTTTTTCAACCTGGCGCGCGAACTGCACCTGCGCAATGCCACTTTAGTCGCCTTCGGCAGCACGCGGCGCCACGGCATTAAACCCGAGGATGACCCCGGCCTTAAAGCTCTCATAGAAGCCGGTACGGGCGCGGTCACCATCGTGGGCAAGTGTTCCGCCCAGCAGGTAACACAAGTGCTGGAGACGACGCTGCACGAGAACCTCGAAATGGTGGCTTCCTCCATCCGCTATCTCAGGAGCAAGGGGCTCACTGTTTTCCTGGACGCCGAACATTTCTTCGACGGCTACAAAGACAACCGCGATTACTCTATTGAGGTGCTTAAGGCGGCTGAAAAAGCAGGAGCGGAGTGCCTGGTTCTGTGCGACACTAACGGGGGAACTCTCCCGACGGACATCATCTCTGCCATCAATGACGCGCAAAAATCGGTTAAGACCCCTCTCGGTATCCACGCTCACAACGACGCGGAGTTGGCAGTGGCCAATACGCTGGCGGCGGTGCGCGAGGGTGTGGCGCAGGTACAAGGCACCATCAATGGGTTCGGCGAGCGCTGCGGCAATGCCAACCTGTGTTCCATCATCCCCGCTCTCAAGCTCAAGATGGGTATTAACTGCGTCTCGGATGAACAGCTCGGGCGTCTCACAGAAGTCTCGCGCTTCGTCAGCGAGACGGCTAATCTGCGACAGGAAGCTTTTTTACCTTATGTAGGGGCCAGCGCCTTCAGTCACAAAGGCGGTCTGCATGTTTCAGGGCTTTCAAAATGGAAAGGGGCTTATCAACATATCGATCCCGCTCTGGTGGGCAACCGACCCCGAATACTGGTATCAGAGCTGTCGGGAAGAGCTAACATCGTTCAACGGGCCAGGGAGATAGGCGTTGAGCTTCCCGCCAAAGGGCCGGAGGCTGCCGAACTGCTGGAGAAAGTAAAATATCTCGAAAGCCGTGGCTTCCAGTATGAAAACGCCGAGGCTTCCTTCGATTTACTGGTGCACCGTGCCAAACCGGGATACAAGTCTCCCTTTGAACTGGTGGACTACCTAGTGGTGGTGGAAAAGGAACGCAGGCAGGGTGCTGAAATGCACGACGGCGACATGCTATCCGAAGCTATGGTGAAGGTCAAAGTAGGCGACAAGCTGATGCACACAGCCGCCGAAGGTGACGGCCCTGTAAACGCGCTGGACAATGCCTTGCGCAAGGGATTGCTGGAGTTCTATTCAGGGCTTGCGGCCATCAAACTGGTGGACTACAAAGTGCGCATCCTGGAGGAAAGCACAGGCACCGAGTCCCAGGTGCGGGTATTAATTGAGTCCACCGATGGCGTTGAACAGTGGCGCACGGTGGGCAGCTCCACCAACATCATAGAAGCCAGCTGGCTGGCGCTGGCGGACAGCCTGGAATACTGGCTGATAACCCATCCCACGCCCTAAGCGACAAGCCTCTTGGTCTTCAACGACTAAAATGACTTTCAGCTTCGCTGCTTTCAAAAGTTCCACCGGCGAGATGCGCCTGAATTTAGCGACATTTTTTCGGTCTACATTATTTGGCATATTAAACCATGTACGAAACAAAATATAGCCAAGAAGGTATTTATTCATTTAGCGCCCATCTTGTATAATAATAAATGGGAGGCTCCCTTTTGATGGAGTAATGCGCATGAATGATGAAATAAAAAGCGCCCGCGAGATAGCCATGGAAAAGATTGCCGCTCTGGATGCGGTAACCGAAGGCGACAGGCTTAAATGGAAGTTCGTGCCAGAGGGCGAGCAACTTGCTCTCAAATACCTCAAGGACGGGCAGGATATCGCGTCCGCTCTATCTAATTATACCCAAGAAGCCCAGCCGTACGTCAGAAGCGGCGTCGAGGATATTTTGCTTTCCAACATCCAGCTTCCTGTAAATGAGACAATCCAGAACCGCAACAAAAAGGCTATAGACGGCGTGTTATCCATAAAGAAAGACAAGAATGCTGCCACCAAGCTCTTAAACCAGATGAAACAAATACTGGGACATTACACTGCCCAGGGAGCCGAACAGCGCAAGCAGACGTACGAGGCTCTCAAGCAGCAATTCGAAGCCAAGCTCAAAAAGGCGGTAAGCAAGCAGCTCGGCTCCCATGCCGATACAGATTTAGGCATCAGCGTAGAAACTTTGCCGCAGTTTCAGGAGGAATGGCGGCGCGCCGCAGCGCAGATGGACGAGCAATATATCAAACTCCTCGAAGAGTTCAAACACGAGATGAGCAAGGTAAAATAGCATTCTGAAGACTATGAACGAAGAAGAAAGGCTGGCTCAAGCGGTAAGCCGGACACAGGTGCTGCGTCACCCCAAGCAAACTCTTGCCACTTTCGGCGTGACCAACATCAGCTATTATCTCTTGACGCGTCCGGTCTATGCCCAGGAAAATGAGCCCGAAACAGTAGTGCGCATGGGGCGCGTTATAGCCAACCGCCCGCGTATCGTCACGCCATACTATTTGTCGCGGCTGGACGGATTCAGCGCGGATGCCAAGCGTTATTTCCAGAAACTCATAGAGACGCAGGGGGCGGACGCTCCGGGTATCTACTATACCTATCGCAACGAGCCACAGAGCACGGACATCATATCCAACGGACTGGAAGACGTTCTGTCCAAACTCAATGCTGAAATAGACGCGCGCAACGACCCGCTGGCGGCCATCATCCAGGGCGAGGATACCCTCTGGGATGTATCATTGATGAAATTTATCTTCGACCTGACCAGCGCCTCGCTGGGCGGCAACCTAGCGGATTTCCACTCGCGCGGCCTGCTGGGCATCAAGGAGGGCGTGCCGGTCGACGCCAGACTCAACATAGAGGATATGTTCCGCCGCCTCAAGGAAGGCAGCATCAAACCGCATGAGCTGCAACAGGAGCTGGAGCGCTGGGGGCTTTTCGAGGCATATCAAGACCGTTTTCTCTCCGCTTTCAGGCGGTAATCAAATCTATCATGATAGGAGCGTCTCTTGAATATTTCCGTTATCGAAGCCCGTGACCTGTCGGAAGCCTGGTTTCTTTGCCTGAGAAAAACGCTCGAAAAAGGGTTTGAATACAAAATAGAACGAGGCAGTTATGCCGGGCAGCGGCGTAAAGAGCTTGATCTGGCAGTGTTGCAGATTAAGAATCCGGGGACACGCCCTTTAACCCCGGACGTGCCGGCAGGTGTGCCGGCTCCCACCACCATGGAGTATATCGAGAGCTATTTGCCCTACCTGATGACGGCCAACCGGGCGGAGGGCGAGCAGTACACCTACGGCCAGTATCTGGAGCCACAAATTGCTGAAGTCATCAAGATGTACAAAGAGGACGGCTTTAACACGAACCAGGGATACATGGCGGTGGGCGACGCCAAATCCATATATCTTACTGACCCTCCCTGCCTGCGCGGCATAGACACGCGCATCAGGTACGGAAAGCTGCATTTCGTGGCTTACTTCCGCTCGTGGGACCTGTGGGCCGGCTTCCCCTCCAACCTGGCGGCCATGCAGCTCCTTAAAGAGTACATGGCGCAGGAGATAGGCGTCGAAGATGGCGAGATGCTGGCCATCAGCAAGGGCATGCACCTTTACGAGTACGCCTGGGAACTGGCGCGCACGGCCTCGGGGATGGATTAATTCCAAACGCCCGTTGGTCGATGCTTAAAATACCCTGACTCGCACGTACAGGTCGCCGCTACGACCATCCTCCTGCTTGCCCATGCCTTTCAGCCTTATGCGCGTGCCGCTCTGGATGCCGGCGGGTATCTTTACTATCAACTTCTTTTTCACACCATCGCGCTTGACATTGACCTCTTTCTCCAGGCCTCTAGCAGCCTCTTTGGCTTTTAGACGGATTTCGGTCACCGCGTCGAGGTTCTTGGCCGGGCTCAAATCTACGCCGAAGAGTTTCTTAATGACGAAACGCGTGGCTTTACCGCCTATACCTGTGCCGAAGGCTGTCGCGGGTATGGCGCTGGCGGGATTGGCATTTTGCGGGCTGCCGCCGCCTCCATAGTTAAAGGTGTGGAAGACCACGTTCTGGCCGTTGAAGAAAGTGCTGTTGAGGAAGTCATCGTCGAAGCGCAACCCCGCCTGGCGGAACATGGAGGCCATGTCGGTGTATACCGCCTGATTGGCGAAGCTGTCGCGGAAGATATCCTGTTGCGAGAAGTTGCCGAAATCCGCCCCGGCGTACATGCCTTTGCCCGACAGGTCGTACTGCTTGCGTTTGACGGAGTCGCCCAGCACGGCGTAGGCCTCGCTTATCTCTTTGAACTTGATTCCGGCTTCCTTCTCGTTACCGGGGTTCTTGTCGGGATGGTACTGGAAAGCCAGCTTGCGGAAGGCATTCTTGATGTCATCCTGGGGAGCGTTGTCCGGCACGCCCAGTATCTTGTAATAATCTTTCATGTCACCTGCCTGATGCTATATACTAAATTAAGATTATAGGTCACATCGGAGATATTGCCAAATGCCGCGCCGTTCATTGAGTTATAAGCTTACGCTCACCCTGTCCTTGCTCCTATTGCCTGTGATGGTGGCGGGTGGCTGCCGCTCAAACGCCACTTTCGACAGCCGCTTGGGCAATATCGTCTCGCCCTACCGCTTCAGCATCTTCAAATGGGAGGTCAAGGCTCTATCCCAGGAAATAGATGAAGTCTTCTCGGATAAAGACAAGGCCACACCCGACCAGGCACGGGTAGTTGTAGACTACTTTGATATCATGTCGCGCATAAACGCCGAACAGCAGGCCATCGAGGCCATCACCAGCGGAATAAAAAGCGGAGACCTTTCAGCGCATCAGGACGCTCTTGACGCTCTGGAACAACAGCGAGACGCTTTGACTACACAGGCCGAGAGGGTTTTAGAGAGCCAGTTACGCGTCACGCTCAACTCACTCGGCATCTACAACCCTCTGGACAGCACCCTGAACCTGACATCCACCTTCCCGCCCGTCAAGCTGCGCTTGCAGGAGCCGCCCAAACTGCTGGTGGTCTCGCCACGCGGCAATATATCAAGACTAACGACCGTCACCCTCAATAACAATCTGAGCCTGGACAACATCTCAAAACTGGAAGATTCAGTCTCTGGGCTGGACGTTTCGGCGCTGGTAGTTGACCTGGGAGGCATCGCCACTTATCCGTCTTTCGTGGCCAACCGCTACGGGCTGCGCTTCGCCCTCAGCACAGCCGTGGAGGAGTGGCTGCACCAGTACTTCTTCTTCCGGCCGCTGGGCTTCCGCTACGGGCTGGAGTCGCTGGGTTTCCACGGGCCTGATTATATCGCCACCATGAACGAGACGCTGGCCGGCATGGTGAGCCATGAAGTCGCAGACATTATCTATGACACGTACTATGCCAGCTTTTATCCTCCTGTCTCATCGTCGGGCGGGGATAGCGCGCCGCCCACCTTTAATTTCAACAGCTTTATGCGCAACACGCGACTGACGGTGGACAGCATGCTGGCGCAGGGACAGATAACGCAGGCCGAGGCCTACATGGAGCAGCAGCGGCTCATCCTGGCTTCGCACGGCTACCTCATCCGCAAGCTGAACCAGGCCTTTTTCGCCTTCTACGGCAGCTATGCCGACCAGCCGGGATTCGAAAATCCCATCGCCGATAACCTGAAGGCACTGCGGGCAAAGAGCGCCACTCTCGCGGCTTTCGTGGAGCAGGCATCGGGCTTCACCAACCCCGACGAGTTAGCCCGCGCCGCCGGATAACCCAAACGGCGTCCAGCCGGACGCCCCTACTCCCGGTCGGATGGCGCGACACGCCGCGCCCCTACGATCCGTTTTCGTTTTCCGAGGGCAGCTCTTTTCGGGAAACGACGCCCCAAAACTTAGCTTTAGGGAAGCATGGGCGCCGTGTCGCTGAAACGACGATTGGTTTCCCATTTAGCCTTGAATGGTTTTTCAAACGTCACGCAGGAATTCGTCGTGATTGATGTTTCGTTCCTGCGCCCACGCACTCAATTCTCGATCAAATGCGGCGTCCGGGGTATTCGTTCCTGTTTTTCAGGCACGGCAAAAAACGAATGAGATTCCAATCGGCGCAAATTTCCGGCAAAAAGCGGATACCGGATTCCCAGGTAAAATAATAGCATGGCTTTTCAGGAGGATAGCAAGAGGTTTTTGTCATATTAACGTTTCATTCCAAGCACGAATGCTATTCTCAAACGGGAGGGCGAGGCATGCCTCGCCACTACACGTTGGGCAGATTCTCAGAACGATACGGGGAAAATCCCTCTCAATCTCCCCTTCGGCAGGCTCAGGGCAGGCTCTTTTGCCAAAGGGAGAAAGCTGCCTACCAAAGTTGCCAAGATAGCCATTCTTTGATACACTTTACCTTTGTCTGGGCCGCTAGCTCAACTGGCAGAGCAACTGACTCTTAATCAGTAGGTTCCGGGTTCGAGTCCCGGGCGGCTCATTTTAAAACCTCTTGCTTTGCTTAACTAACCGCTTAACTTTTTCTCATTCTTTGCTCTTCTCTTGGTTTTCTTTCCCTCTTAATTAAAATGTTATCAGTTTTTATTCTACCCTGCGGGACTAAATATCAGATGGCGCTTCTTGACTTCCATCAAACATGCTTTATAATCGTTATTAATCACGCCAAAATCTTCTTGTAGATGAAGTTTTATCAATGGAGGCTAAGATGAATGTAGCCTTTGGTATCATCGGCATCATAATGGGTGTTTGGTGGTTGTCACTTGTTCTGCGGGGGCGGGTAGTGCAGGTTGGCCGTCCATGGAGCACAGTAATTGTTTTTTTGTTGATCGGCACATCCATAAGTTCTGGGATATTGTTACTCATGGATTATTCCTTTTGGTGGTATTTTTTAGTAGGCGGCATCGTCCTATATATCATTTGTTCTTTTTTTGTGCGCAAGGCAATAGATAAGGAACTTTTTAACGACACTATTAAAAAACATTAGTGGCAAAATCTAACGATTAAAATGTATAACTAGGTTGTTGAGAAGTACCCTTTTGTCTTAAAACGTTGGCGATTCACTATCTCATTGCCGAATCATGGGGTTCTATCCGTCAAGATAACCATGCGAATTCAGCTACTAGTACTCGTTAGTAAGCTTGTCAATTCATTTGCGTAAACATTTCTGGGCAGCGACCACTAGCACTTTCAAAGCTGTGTTATATCCGCTCATAGGCCCGTCTCTACCTGTTATGACGCATCCAGCACCTGTGCCTAAGCCAAAAGGGATTAGTTCGAATGACAGTTCGCCATAATCTTCAACCCATGGGGCATAGTTGAAAGCTGGCCTAAGCGAAAAATCCATTGATGAAAGTACTCTATCAAAAGCGGGCATTGGGGCTGAGGGATTTCTCCACTTTTCGGGAACCAAATCCCCTCGGACGTTGATTATTAGATTCTGTGTGCGTCTTGAATCCTCAGTTTCTAATTTGAGCCAATCTGGGTCGTTGGTTGCCCATGCTATGATGCCAGGGTTGCCCCCTATTACTCTCAATTGGTATTTTCCTTGGTCTTCAGATAGTTCAAACACGCACTTGTTGGGCTGAATTTCGCCTTGAACTTCTTCAGCTAAACTGAAAAGTACAAGTTTAAGTTTGTCCGGAATATCAGCGAATTGTTGGTTACTCATATCGTTAACATTGACAAACAACAATTAAAAACTCGACTAGCGTTATTGTTTAACAAAATATACAAAAAAGCCGCCCGAAACCGAATCGTCCCAAGTTGGGCTAAAACTAAGGTTACTAAAACCCTGATAGGGAATAGGGATTTGATACGTTAACACTACTACCATTGTGGAACTAACTCCCAAATAAGCCTTCGTCTTATCACCAGAAGCAGCCGTATCATAGTTGTATTTTATTGAATCAATAATGATGTGAAAATCACTCGGGATAACTAAGAACCCATCGGGACTATTATTGCGTATCGTATAGGTGACAGAAAAGAAATCGTATCCTGCACTTGGCTTCAGACCACTCAGCATATATAAAGGCGGAACATTATTTATACCCTGGGAATACTTAACCTCAATTGAGTTGTTAGATATGAAAGTCGTAGGGGTTGCTACGCCTGATTGGGGAGTCCATTGAATATTGTAGTTGGCGACTCCTTCATAGACTGGGTTGAAAGAAACGTTTGCGGGGTAGCTTGGAATTTGGTATGCCAATTGGCCAGTGAGAGTTCCACCTTCCATTACTGTAACGGTAGGAAAATATTTATCCACGTAATTGGATGATGAATCGTAATTATATTTAATCGCATTAATCATGACGTTGAAGTAAAATGGACTGACTGAAAACTGACTGTAACCATTATTTATTATGGTATAAGTAACTATAAGGAAAGTATAATATTGTTCAGGGGTCTTGGGAGATGCAACACCGATGCGATTGGTGGTTACCCCCGAAAACCCAATCATTATTGTTGGTGTGGAGATTGTGGTTTGATTTAATGTTGTCGATGGTAGAGGTGAGGAAATGGCTGTAGTGTTTCTTTGAGAGTTGATATTATCTTGAAGTTCTTTAATTTTCGAGTTTTGATAAAACAATAAAATGCTGGAGGACGCTAATAAAACGATAAATACTAGACAAGCAATCTTCAAGTATCCAACAATTTTCCTGTTATTGTTAACCTTATATTGATTAGCTTCCTTTGCGCTCCTTGGAGTGGCCACCGTCGAAACAACATTTGATATTCTTTCTTTAGCTTCCTTTTCTTGTGTTTTGTTGTGCGGTGCTGTCTTGTGTTGTGCTAGAGCAGGGTTACCCTTTGGATTTAAACCGTATTTATTCTCACCCTGTTGACTACCCCTGACCGACAACACAATTACATAAATACTCCCCAAACTACATAACGAAGCAAGAAGCGGATAGTGCGAAAAATAATATCCGATAAAACTCAAAAAGGGGACAAGCAACACCCATCCGTTGTGGTTCGTGTCGTGGAGCCGGCGAACCGTCACACTAAGGGTAGCCAAACCATATAAAACGAGACTAAGCAGGAAAACCCCTAGAAAATCGATAGGAGAAGACCTAGGAAGCAAGGAGAGGATTATTAAAGAGGCCGCATTTAAGACAAATATAATACCTACATTGAAAAGGACGAATACCCAATACTCTTTGCGTCCTGTTCGTCCATTGAAGACTGCGCACTTCTTCAATATTTTAAGATACCAACTCATCTTTTGCCCCCTTTTCGGCTGAGTAAATCACCATAAGGGCACAGCTAACTCCTATTTCAAAACCCGGCTTATTATAACACGCTGTCCGCTTGTTTTCTGCATTATTTGTGCTAACAATTGATTATATTTTAACTTCAATGTCATGACAAAGTAGCTTTATAAAACTTCAGGCTATCCCGAAACTTTACCGACCTAGTATACCTCTGCACCATCTCCAAGCTTTTCCATCTGCCCAAGTCTTTAATGGTCATAACGTTAACACCAGCTTTTTTAAGTAAGCAAATACCGTATCTCCTCCTATCCGTAAATGCCCTCTTTCATTTAGTGCCTGCCATAATGTATAATCCTCCCCAATAGCTAAAAGGAGGGAATATGGCTTTTTGCAGCAATTGCGGCACACAGTACCAGGACGGGACACGCTTCTGCCCGCGCTGCGGCGCAGCCGCTCAACCGATGGCGCCCCCGGTATATGCTCCTCCGCCCCAGCAAGCGCCCTACGGCGGTTACGCTCCGCCTCCGCAGGCTCCTTATCCAAATTACGCGCCTCCGCCTCAGCCCATGCCATATAACAATATGATGCAGGCCCAACAGCGATACGGCAGCAAGAGCAAATCCACGGCAATCATCCTGGCATTCTTTTTCGGCTACTGGAGCTGGCTGTATACCTTCAAGAGAGACCGCGCCAAGTTCTTCATCTGCCTGTTGCTGTCGATCCTGGTTTCCGCCCTGTATGTCACCTCCGGGATGTATTACATCTCCTACTTTGTCTGGCCTGTCTTCTGGCTATGGCCGTTCATCAACAGCATCATGCGCGGTTCCCAGTGGTACGCGCAGTATTAGACTGACATAACGTAAATAAACAAAGAGGCCGCGAGCCAAAACTCACGGCCTCTATTATTTAAGTTAGTCGGGGCGGCGGCCTAGGTCATCGTCCTGGTCTTGTTGGTGGCGGGATACCCCTGCAACTGCCAGGCTATAATGCCGCCCTCAAGCTGCATGACGCGCGTGTAGCCTGCTGTTACCAGCGTTGCAGCCACAACCTTGCTCTTTACTCCCGCGGCGCAATAAACGACGATTTTGGTCGCCTTGTCGGATGGAAATTTATCCAGATTCTGGCTTACGGTGTCAGAGTTGATAAAGAGGGAGGTGTTGGCTATCTCGCCCATGTAGGCGGTATCGGCATCCACTATGAATAAATCGTTCGGACTCATGGAATGAAGCTGCGCCGGTGTGATACTCCAGTATGTGCCGCCGCCTTCGACTGCCACCGGAGTTCCCAGCATTGCTGTCGATGAGGCAGTGGTCGAAGGCGCAGTGGTGCCTGAAGAGCCGCCTCCGCACGCTGCGGCGAAAGCCATGATAATAACCGCCGAAACCAACAGTAAACGTTTCATATGTTTCTCCTTGCTAGTGATAATATATTATACACAAACTACGTAATGTTTGAGAAATGGGAGCGAGCCGCATACCCTTACAGGATTTAACCTATCCTCTTAATCGCCTGCAAACCGATGATAGCGCCGAAAAGTATGGAGGCTCCGAATACGACTCCATTTAGGCCCAGTGACGGCACGGCGGAGAAAAAGCCTCCCACGGTGCAGCCGGAGGCCAGCCCGGCGCCGTAACCCATGAGCAGTCCGCCTATTAAGACGCGCGGATAGACGGCCTTCTGGCGCGGCCAGCGCAGGTTGAAATCACCGGACAACATGGCGGCCACGAGCGCGCCGAGAATAAGCCCTCCGTTGAGCATCAATCCCCAGGTCAACTGACCCGGCGCGGCGGAGACCACTCAGGTACCCGGCACGGTGGCAAGGGGAGGCGCGGGCAGGCGCACCACGTCCAGCGCGTTCTGCGTCCAGCGCATCACCTCGCCGGTAAGCCCCCAGGGGCGCTCTGCCGTCTGATAAAGCAGGATATTTACAACGCCGAGTATGACTCCACTGAGAGCCATCGGCCAGCGATGGACAAAAATGCCTTTGCCCACTCCTGAGAGACGGGATTTGAGAGGCACCGACTCCGCACTCGTTTTGGAATCATCAGCAACAGCATCAGCATCAGGATTCTTTCTGGAGGATACCAGCCAGTAAAGCAGGCCGATGGCCGCCAGTGTCAGAAGCACGGCAGGTATCCAGCCGATATGAGCCGGCAGCCAGACATTAGGAAGGTGCGAGATGTAGCTGTTCCACCACCATGACCAGTTGTGTTGCAGCACACCCATGCCGATAATGATGCCCAGCAGAGCTACTAGCGAGGTCACCGCGCCTTCGCCGATGCGATAAAGCGTACCCATGATACAGCCACCGGCCAGCATCATACCCAGACCGAAAAGCAGCCCCGCCAGAACCAGATGCCAGCCGAAGGGGGCGACATAGGCGGTGGCCGGAATGCCCGAGGACGGGTCGGATACCTGGCGGTACATGATAATGCTAAAGCCGATAGTGGCAACGAAAAGCCCGCCCAGTATGCCCTTTAGAAGCCTGACGTCTTTGAACAGGAAGAAGTTGCTGATGGCGGAAACGAAACAAAAACGGCTGCGCTGAACGATAAATCCGAAGGCCAGGCCAAAAACCCAGAAAAGTGCCAGACGCGGCGTGTCTGAATTAAGTGAAAAGAATACAGCGATAGCTCCCGCCAAAGCGAGGAAGCCAGTCCACAGCTTCCAGTTAAGCCACCATCTGCGCAAAAACGGCCTCCAGTCGAGGAATCAGGACATCTCTTTAGTCTTTGTTTTTCACTTTGCGAAAAGGGAGCTAGTTTGCTCCTCTCCTGAGTGTAGTAGCAGCTAGAATGGAGGTTAAAATAGTGAAACCGACAAGCACTCCCAGATCAACTCCCACATCCAACAAACCCTTACCGCTGAGCATGATGTCGCGCAGCCCTTTTACCGCATAGGTGAGCGGAAGGATGTCTGAAAGATATTGCAGGTATTTCGGCATCTGTTCCACCGGCCACAGGATGCCCCCCAGGAATACCTGCGGCAGAATGATTATGGGTATGAACTGGATGACCTGAAACTCGTTACGCGCGAAAGTGGAGGTGAATATCCCCAGGTTGACCGAACCCATGATGACAACAAGCTGGAAAACCAATATCTGCCATAGGTCGCCGCGATAGGTGACGTTTAAAACATAGATGGTAAAGAAGAATATTATCAGCGTTTGCAGCAAAGCGAAAACGAACAATCCGAACAGGTAGCCCAGCACCACATCCAGCCGCGACACCGGCGAGGCCATCAAACGCTCGAGAGTGCCCTGCGAGCGCTCGCGCAGGAAAGTCACTCCGGTAATGAGGAAACTGAAAAACAGCGCGATGGTCGCCAGCAGAGCGGGTGCTATGTAATTGAACTGGCTTTTGTCCGGAAAACTGAGGCCGATAAGCGTCATGACCAGAATGGGGGCTAAAACTATCAGCGCCATTGTACGGTGGTCGCGTCCGAGTTGCAGAATGATGCGCCCGGCAATAGGAAAGGCAAATCTAGGCATGGGGGAATTCTCCGTGGCGGATGTAATAGAGGAACGCATCTTCCAGAGTGGCGTCAGGAGCCCCTGTGTCTTTGCGCAGCTCATCCGGCGTGCCGCTGGCGATGACACGCCCCTGCCTGATAAAAGCCAGACGGTCACAATGAGCGGCATCGTCCATAGTGTGGCTGGATATTATCAGGGTAGTGCCCTGCTGCGTAAGCCTGGCGAAGTAGTCCCAGAAGGTTACTCGCAGCTCCGGGTCGAGGCCGACAGTCGGTTCATCCAACAACAGCAAGGGAGGATTGTGCACAATGGCGCAGGCCAGGCTGACGCGCTGCCTCATGCCGCCGCTCAGGTTCTGCACGGAGTCTCTGCGCCTGTCCCACAGTTCCACCAGCCGGATAACCTCCTCAATACGGCCCTGCTTTTGTTTCCCTTTCAGGCCGTAGATAGAGGCAAAGAAACCTACATTCTGCTGTATGGAAAGCTCGTTATAAAGCGAGTGAAGCTGCGGCATGTAGCCAGTCAAAAGCGCCGTCCGGCGCGAAGGTGTTTTGTCCATTATCCTGACGCTGCCGGATTGAGGCGTCAAAAGCCCGGCCAGCAGGCGGATGAGGGTGGTTTTTCCGGCTCCATTGGGGCCGAGCAGGCCGAAACTGATGCCCTTTGATATGTGCAAGGACAGGTTGTCCAGGGCTTTGAGCTTGCCGTAGTTGAAAGAAACGCTATTGATATCAATGGCAGGGGCGAGAGTCGTATCCATTAAACCAAAGAATAGATTATCAAAGGCAGCCAGTCAAGGGGCATAAAATATAGAAAACGGACTATTTTATTAACCTGCTTTCTATAATCAGTCAGCTTGTGCCGGACTTCATGCGGGAACCGGATTAATCAACGGCAGGCTGGAGAACAGGCCAGGGGACAGGCAGGGTCGCTGCCGTGTCTATCTCCGGTGATGCTGACCGTGCGCGCCAGGCATCCGTGGCAACTTTCAAACTTCTGACACCGCCCGCAAGCACCGCTTCTCGTTTTCTGGTCAGACCAGGCGGTAAGTAGCTGGCTCGCCTGCATCCTCTGCCATATTTGTTTTAGAGGCTCTCTGGCGGCATTGCCAAAAGAAAACTCGCGCGGCGAGAACATGCATGGCCTGACATCGCCCATGGTCTGGATATAGAGAGAGCAGGCAGAGGCACAGCCGGCGACATCGGGGATGGTGACTCCGCCGTCGGTCTGGCTTAGACGGAGGTCATGTTTATACGAAATATTCCACAAAAAAGGCTCGTCATAGAAAATATTGATACCGGTTGGATAGCTATATATCTCGTTGATGGTTTCCTCTTGTTCCTGCGGCGATAAAGCATGCTGTCGATAATACTCCAAGCTCGATGCGTCATCGCCAAAAGGCTTGAGCGGCAAGAATATAATTTCGCTCCCCCCCAGTTTTTCAGTGAGGTCGATGAAGCCCTTGACTTCCGCGCGGTTTTGCCTGGAGAGCACGGCAGTGATTCCCTGAAAGATGCCCAGCGAGGCACACTCCCTGGCCCATTTCAGAGCGGTATCGAATTTAGAGCCCCTTTTAATGGCCTCGTGAGTGCCGGCAGTCGCACCGTCAATACTGAAAAGGACTTTTGGCGCAAAAGATGCCAGCTTGCTCAGCTTTTCCGATGTGAAAGCATTGCCGTTGGTTATGACATAAACTTCGATACTATTCTTTTTGAACATGGCACCTATATCGTAGATATCGCCGCGCAGCAACGGCTCGCCGCCTTCGAGGATAACCCAGCGGGGCTTCAACTCGATAATATCCCGGGCTACCTTGACCGCTTGCTCGCGCGATAGCTCGGATTCTTCCATGCCGACGCAGTACTGGCAACTAAGGTTACATTTGCGGGCGATTGCCCAGTCTATGTATACCGGATTGTTCATGGCAATTTCCAATAAATGTAATCCAGCACAGAGCCTGATGCCTTATCTATCATCATATGTCTGACCAGTGGTTTATATACGCCCCCGGACAGCCCGTTGCCTACGACGGCGTATCCCTGTGCCGCTGCCTTGCTACCCTGGGAAAGCAACGGCAATGGTTTTACCACATAACCCAACTCTTCAAGGCGTTTCATGATGGGGTTATATATATTTGGATACTTGCTCAATTGCCCGGATATGTATACCTCCAGACTTGGCAGCAGGGAGCGCTGGCTACACACGGCCAGGAGGATGCCTTCGATGAAACTGTTGAAGGCGTCGGGATATTTCTCGCTGTTAAAGGCGGCGATATCCAGATTCTCAATGCCGGCCAGATAGCCAGCGCCGCCTTCGAAAAGCAGCCCTTTTTCAAAGGCTCCTAACAAGTAGGCGACTTCACCATCCATCGCCCCGGCATTTCTGTAACCTGGCCCGGGGAAGAGAGTACCGCCTATGCCGTTGACAATCTTTCCCTCTTTGATAGTCATAACGCAATTGTAACCCCCGCCAAGCTCGACCACGATGTGGTTGACATGGGAATACCCGCCCTTCGCGGAGGCAGTCATCTCCACCGAAAGGGCTCCGATACACATTTTATCGGCGGTGCCCATATCTATCTTGTTGAATTTGCGCCACCTGGGGACAGTAGGCAACTGAATAACTCCAGGGAGGAAAATGGCATCGGTGCCGGCCTCCTTGAGGATAGCAAAAAGCTTTTTCATGCCCTCCAGAACAGGAATGCTTTCTCCTTCGCGGACGAGGGTGGTTTCAAACAATTCCTGCCGGCTGAGCTGGCCCAATCGCCGGTTGGGGAGGCCGTAGCCGGAGGGGGCTACCAGGACATCCGGCTTGAGGTCGAGGCATTTTTGGGCTATTTCCTCAGGCCACTGCGCCACAGCAACTGAGGGCAGGCTTTCCTCGTATTTGACTTCCCTGTCCTCTAATAGACAGAGGTCAAATGAAGTGGTGCCTGGGTCAATACCGAGAACTTTCAAGATTCACCTCTAGAAAAACTGGCTCCCCGACTAGGATTCGAACCTAGAACCTAGCGGTTAATCCTTCAGCCGAAGGACCCGCTCTACCATTCCAAGGTTGGTTTTAAGAATTGTCGTAACTCTTGGTTCCGCTTTCCTTGCTTCAGGCTTCTTTCTCGTTTTATGGCTTCTGAGCGGTTGGAATATACTTCATGGTACACTAATTCCCAAGGACGGTATCTTTTCGTCCAGCCTGTTTCGCCATTTTGATGTTGTTGCAAGCGTCTTTGGAGGTCGGTAGTAAAACCGATGTATAGTCTGCCTTGAGGGTTTCGCAAGACATAGACAAAGTATTGCTGTGTCTCCATCATTTGAGCCTTTAAAAATTGGCTCCCCGACTAGGATTCGAACCTAGAACCTAGCGGTTAACAGCCGCCCGCTCTACCGTTGAGCTATCGGGGAGTATAAAATCTGGCTGCCGAGCCAGGATTCGAACCTGGGCAAAAGGATTCAAAGTCCTTCGTGCTACCACTACACAACTCGGCACCGTACCGGCGTTTCATGGTGCCGAAGGTCGGGGTCGAACCGACATGAGAGTTGCCCCTCAACAGTTTTTGAGACTGTCGCGTCTGCCTATTCCGCCACTCCGGCTCGAAAGCCTGTCAAGTTTTCAATGTGCGACTAGTGGTGCCGAGGCCCAGGATCGAACTGGGGACACGCGGATTTTCAGTCCGCTGCTCTACCTAGCTGAGCTACCTCGGCACGACTTGATATTGTATCTTTTAGTAGTCTTGAGTGTCAACATCGAGGACATGCCACGGGATGGCTCAAGGTAGCAAAACGTTATCTATCAGACGAACCTCGCCGACTCTGACCGCCAGCGAAACCAGCGTCTGCGAGTGTAGATGTTCAAGCTCCTGCAAGGTGGCGGCGTCGGCGATTGAGACGTAGTCGATTTTAGCCAGAGGTTCAGCCTGTATGAGCTCAGTCATCGCTTCGCGGAGACTCTCCGCATTGTGCTCGCCCGCCCGCCTCATTTCTTTAGCCTTGAGCAGGGCGCGGTAGAGCACCGTCGCCGCTTTTCGCTCGTCTGGTTTGAGGTAGGAGTTGCGGCTGCTCATGGCCAGGCCGTCGGCCTCGCGCAGAGTCGGCATGACCACAATCTCTAGATTCATATTCAGGTCGGACACCATCTTTTTGATGACCAGCACCTGTTGGGCATCTTTCTGCCCGAAATAAGCCTTCGAGGGCTGGACGATGTTGAAGAGTTTGTTGCATACTGTTGCCACTCCCTTGAAATGCCCCGGGCGTACAGCTCCTTCCAGCCTCGTCGTGATGCCTTCAACCTCCACCCATGCATTGAAACCACTCGGATACATCTCGTGTGCTGAGGGCAGGAAAGTAATATCCACCCCCGCTTTTTCCAGCATGGCGAGGTCGCGCTGTTCGTCCCTGGGATATTTATCGAAATCCTCTTTGGGCCCGAACTGGGTGGGATTGACGAAGATGCTGACAATAGTGGAAGCGTTATCTTTCTTTGACTGGCTCGCCAGAGAGATGTGTCCTGCATGCAGAAAGCCCATAGTCGGCACGAAGCCAACAGGCTCGGCCAACGTTTTACGAATCGCCTTCATCCCGGCGACATTTCGTATTACTTTCATTCGCTATTCCGTCTTTCGAGTTTCGCCAGAACGGTCTCGTCCATCGAGATGCTTTCCTTGTCGGTTGGGAAAACGCCTGTTTTCACTTCCTGGGCGTATTGCGACACAGCGCTCGACATAATGTCGGCAATATGAGCGTACTGTTTGGCGTGTTTGGGCACAAAATCGGTGAACAGACCCAGCATATCGCTGATAACCTGCACCTGCCCGTCGCAGCCCGCTCCGGCACCGATGCCTATAGTCGGTATGCTCAGCTTGCGGCTGATGAGTCGCGACAACTCCGCCGGCATTGTTTCCAGGACAACGGCAAAAGCTCCCGCCTCCTCCAGCGCCAGCGCATCTTTAATTAAACGGTCGGCGGTTTCCAGAGTCTTTCCCTGCGCTTTGAAACCGCCAAGCTGATGGATGGACTGGGGAGTGAGGCCGATGTGTCCCATGACCGGAATGCCGCAGTCCACGATACGTTTTACTGTCGCGGCCACGCTCACACCGCCCTCAAGCTTGACTGCCTGCGCACCACCCTCTTGCATGAATCGGGCTGCGTTTTCCAGAGTCTTTTCAATGCTCACCTGATAGCTCATGAAGGGCATGTCGCCGATGACGATAGCGTTTTTCACAGCGCGAGATACCGCTTTAGTGTGATGAATCATGACGTCCATAGTCACCGGGATGGTAGAATCATAGCCTAGCACCACCATCCCCAGGCTATCGCCCACCAGGATGAGCGGCACGCCGGCCTCATCTACTATCTTTGCAGTGGCATAGTCGTATGCGGTGAGCATGGCGATTTTCTCACCATTCTGCTTCATTTCTTTTATCTGGTTAATATTCACGCGCATGGGATTTCCTCCATCCGAATTACAACATCCCAACTCTCACCCTCACCTTGTCTCCTCTCCCTTGAGGGGAGAGGAGACGGACTTCGAACGGGCACGGCATGCCGTGCCCCTACACCTACTCGTCAACCTCCATTGAAAACAGTTGCCGGACTTTATCCTTGATACGATTCTGCTCATCGGCATAGACCACTCTTGGCTCGTAGCTGCGGGCTTCTTCATCCTGCATCTGGCAATAAGTCAATATGATGACGATATCGCCCTTCTGCGCCAGTCTTGCCGCCGCTCCTCTGAGGTCCACCTGCCCTTTTTCCCCTTCGATGGCATAGGTGGTAAAGCGCTGCCCGTTATTGAGGTTGAGGATATGCACCTGCTCGTGAGGCAGTATGTCGGCCTCGGCCAGCAACTCGCGGTCGATGGCTATACTGCCCTCATAATCCAGATGCACGCCCGTCACGCGCGCCCGGTGAATCTTACTCTTCAGCATGGTTCTCATGTTTTGCTCCTTTCGCTTGCCGAGTTAGACAGAATAGAGACGATCTCCTGAGCCTTCGATGCGTCTATCCTGCCCTTTTTCAGGGCTACAGGTACGGTCTGTAATCCAAGCTCACAATAGGCGGATGTGATGACGTTGTGTCTCTTGCTCAGTGCTTGTAAATGCTTTTTGAGCGTCCCCGTATCGCCCCTTGAAATAGGCCCAGTGAGGCAGCCCGGCAAGCCGAGAGTTTCTATATTATTGACTGTGCCTTTAATAAGCGGAAGCAGCGCCCTGGTTGCCTCTTCGCGCGTTACGCCAAAATCGGGCCACAGCTCCGTAGCCAGTTTCACCAGCGTGACCAGATAGTTACTTACCATAACAGCAGAAGCATGATAGAGTACCCTGGCATCAGGTATAAGGACGAACCATCGCCCTCCGAGTGCTTCCGCCATCTGCTTAAGTTGTGTCAGCAACGGCTCTTCGGCCTCAAGGGAAAAGGTGATACCATACAGAGCTTCTGCTGTGCGCTGCGCTCCCGCGAACGTTTGCAAAGGATGGAAAACGCCGGTCTGTGCGCCATCGGATTTGGCTTTGCTTAGAATTCCGCTTGAATCCGCCCCGCTGCAATGCACGGCGCTCTTGCCCGCCTGCCACCTGAGCTCTCCAGCCACCCGCGCGATAACGTCGTCCGGAGTGGTGATAAAAATTATGTCCGAGCAATCGATGACCTGCTGTTTATACGGGCATGGCCGGCAATCAGGGATAAGTTTCGCTACCCTTTGCGCCGATGAAAAGCTGCGGCTGGCAACTGCCATCACAGGATAGCCCTTGCCGTGCAGAGCACACGCCAAGGCAGTGGCTACCGTTCCGGCGCCGATAAAACCCAGACGGGGCAAATCCCTGTTCAAAACAAAAACCTCCACCGAGAAAGCGGCGGAGGTCGAATAGCTCCATTACCTGCCGTCTCGGTCTTGCGATCCAAGCGACTAAATTGTCCGATTACCTAAAAAGCTCGACGCCGTGTCTCCACGGTCGCCTGCAGATTAATTCTATTTGCCCAGCCGCTGTTTGTCAAGGTGGTGTTTTGTTTATTCGATTAGTGAAGCGCGATCTCCGTTTGTTTCTGAGGGTTATTGTAATCTGGAGACATGCCGTGCTTGAAGTAGGTCATCTGTTCTTATTTATTTGACTAACGTTATGTACTTAATATATACTAAAAATATCTAATGTGTACTAAAAATATTGGAGTCAATGCAACAATGAGCCAAAGCCATAGCCGCTTTGGCTCATTCGGTATATTTAGACACCTTATGCATTTCTGTGTCCCTTTATAGTTATATATGGTAAATGATTTCACGATAATATAGAAAACAATAGAATAGGTAAGTATTACACCCGGGAGGGATGTTTTGCGCATTTGCACGAGCTGCATGACGAGAAACCTGATAAATAGTGATGGTGGTCACTTACAACGCCCTGGCAAACCACTAAAATGCTTCGAATTGAAATGATTGTAAATCTCCAAAGCAATACTAACAATTTTATCTGCCACGCTGGCGGCAAAGGTAGTGTTTTGGAAACCAGGCTGGTTCAGTAGGTGCTATACTGAAGCGTTTATAAAATTTTAGAATTATTTCTTGTGTGAGCAATCACACTGAACACCTCTTGATTGTAGAATGAGGTGGGGGATGAAAAATAAAGTATGGCGCGTATGCGGCTAAAGATAAATTGTTTTGTCTTGCCGGTTTCACTGGCGGCAAGGCTGGCGCTCTCGTTTTTATTGGCGCTGAGCATTGGCCTGGCAGGGCTGGTGCTTATGCCGGCGCCGGTCCGCGGAGCGACCATAACCAGCACCGGAGCAGGAGGCAACTGGAATGCAACCACAAGCTGGAGTCCTGCGCAAATCCCCGTTGCCGGTGATATAGTCACAATTGCAGTGGGCTCCCCTATCACAGTCAACGTGGCCTCAGCTTGCGCCAGTATAACTGTAACCGGTACCCTTACAATAACCAACAACATCGCACTGACCGTTAGTGGCGATGTCAGCGGTGCCGGAACAATCACCCCCTCAGGCAAGGGCTCCGCCATCAACGTCGGCGGCAACTGGAGCTTTAGCGGCACGTGGACTACCACCAACAGAGGGATTATCACTTTCAACGGCACCGGCGACCAGACGGTCGCCGGTGCCAACACATTCCGTAGTGTCACAGTAAATAAAAGTGCAGGAACACTCTTTATCTCTGGCAGCCTTGCCATTAAGGGCGGCTCAGTCACTCTTACAGCCGGTGACATTAACTATAGTGGCACCGCACAAACTCTTTTAAATGCGGCTTATCCCAACAGCCTTACTCTCTTCGGCAGCGGTGCCAAGACTATGGGAAACGCTATCACATCCATAGGTGGCAACTTTACACTGAGCGGGACGGCAACCGCGACGACTAAAGCGGCATTGACTGTCAGCGGCAATCTTGATGTTGGAAGTGGAACTACTTTCGCCACCGGTGCGGGTAAGGGTTATACCCTCAGCGTTACAGGAACCACATCAGTTACCGGTACACTGACGCTTGCCAATAAAGGGACCAAAACTTTTACCGGAGACGTTACACTCAATTCCGGAGGGGTCTGGAACGAAACCGGAATAGCAAGCATAGACCTGGCCGGCAACCTTACGAATAACGCCACTACCTTCACTGCCAACGCAGGTACCCATACATTTTCCGGCGCGACCAAGGTAATAAGCGGGTCTACTACTACTTCAATTGCTAATGTCGCAGTAACAGGCACTTATACCAACAACGGCACCCTGTCAGTTAGCACAGCTCTGACCGGAGCAGGTACATTAACAAACAGTGGAACTGGTATACTTAACCTCAGCGGCGCTGGCGCTGGTTCTTGTGCAATTACCACCCTTACTAATGCGGGCATCATTAACCGCTCTGCCGCGGGCACAACTACCACCGCTCTTGCCAATTTTACCAACACAGGCACAATCAACATCACTGATTCGGGAGCAATTACCGGCATCACCAACAATGCCGGTGGTATAGTTAACCACTCCGGTTCGAGTACAATTACCAGTTTTAATAATGCCACCTCCACGAGCACGCTTAACATCAGCACTACTCCCACCGTACCTACAATCACAACTCTGACCGCAACCGTGGCCGGTAATACAGTCAATTACAGTGGCGCCGGCACTCAGACAGTGATAGCAACAACTTATAGCAACCTTACTCTCTCCGGCTCTAACGCAAAAACATTTCCAGCCGGCACAACTACCGTCAACGGCATTCTTTCAATAGAAAGTACGGCCACAACTACCGTAACCGGCACGCTCTCCTACGGCGCAGCAGCTACATTGCAATACAAGGGAAGTGCCGCTCAAACTACCAACTCAGAGTTCCCGTCAACGTTCACCGGCACAGGCGGCGTCATCATCAACAACGCTTCCGGCATCACCCTGGGCGGCTCCAAAACCATAAACTACACACTGACCCTGACCAGCGGCATAGTCACCACCGGGGCCAATACCCTTTCAATCGCTTCAACCGGCAGCGTTTCCGGCGGCAGCAGCAGCTATGTCAACGGCAACCTGCAGAAGAACGTGGCGACGGGTGCTACGTCCAGAACCTTTGAGGTGGGCACAGCCAGTTACTATAACCCAGTGACCGTAGCCTTCGGCAACGTCAGCGTCGCGGGAAACCTGACCGTCAACTCGGCCAACGGAGAACATGGCAATATCGCTACCTCCGCCATTGATTCGAGCGCGAGCGTTAATGCATATTGGACTATGACGCAAGACGGCAGCCTTGCATTTGATAACTACACTGCGACGTTTACCTTTGTTTCCGGTGAAGTAGACGGCGGAGCCAGCACCGGCCTCTTTATCGTGGGAAAATATACCGGCGGCTGGACATATCCGACCGTGGGCACGCGGACATCTACGACAATTCAGACGACAGGACTGACGGCATTCAGCGATTTTGCGGTAGGGCAGCTAAACTGGTTGTCCTATAACGACGCTGAACGGACTGTGCCGGATGATATTTTCGGCAGCCCGGAAACCACAGGTTATATGCGTTCGGTCAACCTTACCTCGGGTGCGCTATATCATGTTACGTTCTACGATGCCGATGGGGGCGGTGGTGGCTTTGACGATGCCCATAAAAAACTAGTAGTGGATGGGGTTGATGGCTCCAATCTCGACGCCCAAATTCTCTTTACTACTTACATGGGCACGTCCGATGCGGGCACATGGCATGCGGTGGTGAGCTATATAGGCAACATAGCTCCGGATACCTACGATGCGAATTGGGCAAATGCCCTGGCCGACCACAGTTTCACCGTCCAGGCGGACGCCATACCCGAATTCTCCACTATATTTGCTGCTATCGCTGTGGCCGGGCTTTGCTCTGCCATTTACTACTGGATGAAAAAGAAGAGGCTGGCTCTTGTTGAAGTTTAGAATTTTCCTCGCTATTTCACTGGTGGTACTGGGAGTGCTCCTGGCACGCGTTTTCATCTGGCCACTGATGGGAAGTGCGCCGAAATACTCCGAGATATCCCGTGAGAGCCTGATTGAAACGGCAAATGGGTGGATTCTGCAATTTGATATCACCAACCACGCCAGCGAGGATGCCAGATACAATATCTATATCAACGTGGATGGCAAGCCTTATCAAGAGAGCTGCCAGATAGTTTCCGGGGGGCTTTTTACCTATATTCACCAGATCCCTGCAAGCGACCTGACGAATGGAGAGATGCAGGTCAAGATTAGCAAGGATGGCGAGGGCGCGCCATTCGAACAGGGCACCTATTATCTAAGGTAAATCATGGACAGAATCGCATCAGAAGTTACACAGGGGACCATCCGGGCGCACCCCGATGGCTCGGCGAGGAGCAGACGCTGGCAGGCCTGGTTCATTGTGGCTATTGCAGTTACCATAGCTGTCTGCGAATACGTATTCACCTATCAGAACGTAGCCTATGGCATCGTTATTGCGCTTGTTCTGGCGATGGTCATCTATTTCGTGCTCTCCGCTCTACGTTTTGACGAGAATATAGCCAGCTGCGCTGAGTCGCTGGCCCTCATCCCGCTGTATATCCTGTTCACATCTTCCCTGCCGTGGTTCTTCATCAATCAACAGTATCTCCTCCCGGCGGTTTATTCCTGCATCCTGGTGCTTTGCCTGTGGTACGTTTACAGCCACAAGCTGAACCTGAAGCAAATTTTCAATATCAGCAAGCAAAAAGTGCTGAAATACATACTGATAGGCACATTTATTGGTATTCCGCTGGGGGTAGCCGAATATTTCGTGCTCCGACCGGCTGCAGCCTTCCCCACATTTGAGTTACAGTATTTCCTGCGGGATTTTGCGTATATGCTCCTGTTTGTAGGTTTGGGCGAGGAGCTTTTATTCCGCGGCCTGATTCAGCAAGACCTTGTCAAGGCCTTTGGATGGCGCTGGGGGCTGTTCGGCGCCTCATTCCTTTTTACCGTGATGCATCTGACATGGCGCTCAATTGCTGAACTGGGTTTTGTATTCATTGCCGCGCTCTTTCTGGGTGGCCTGTATTTGAAAACAAAAAGTCTGCTAGCACCGATTATGGCCCATGCCGTCGGCAATGTGCTGCTGGTCGCAGTTATGCCATATCTATTTGGGAAATGAAAATGATGGCAACCATTATAAAAAATTCACGAGCATGGCTCAGCAATCGTGCAACCACCAAACTGCTAGGGTTTTTGGCTCTGGCTCTATTGCTCTCTGCCATCTTCTTCCGCGAATTCTGGCGCAGCCTGCCTGTGATGCTCTCTCCCGACTGGATATTCGGACAGTTCCATGCCTCACCATGGGGAATACTGGCCTTATGCCTGCTATTCCTGTGGCTGAAAAGGAAAGTGGTCTGGGCACAGATGAACCTCGGAACAAACCCGGCATATGCCTTGCTGGGTCTGGTTATGCTGGCAACGGCAATTCTGGTACCATTTTCACGCGATTTCCTGGTGTTCCAGGTTCTGCTGGCATCGCTGGGCCTTTTCACCATCATTTTCGGTAAGGGAAGCCGATTCCCTGCCATCTGCCTTGTCATCTACGGACTAGCTGTTTCCGCCCCGTTGGTTATCGAGCGGTTTTTTGAAGAAGCCTATTCCCGCGCGGCTATTACACCCGTGATAGGTCTGCTGACCGCGCTGGGGTACTCGTTTCAAAACCAAGGGCAATGGGTAAACTTTGTTACTAGCGGCGGCGGAACTATATCGGTAGCCATTACCGCTGCCTGTGCCGGGCCGGCTACCATGGGAGTTTTCCTGGCCTTGTTCACTCTGATGATGCTGGACATGCCCCTGCCACCGCGGAAGGCCGTCTGGATTTTTCTTTCTGGTTTGGTCGGCACCTGGTTTCAGAGTTTCTTCAGGATGGTGTTTCTGCTGTTGGTTGGCTATTATTTTGGATGGAATGCCCTGCAGACAGCCCATTCCTGGACAATATATATCTTTTTCCCGATATGGTTTATCATATTTGCTTATGTTTACCTGCGGCAGGTGAAGCGACCGCAAAGGCCGTGGGACAACCGACAACTTTCAGGTCTGCCGGCAGTAGGGGAATGAGCTATGGAACAAAGCGTTGCCAAAGGCGCAACATTTAAGCTAATTATGGTATGGTTGACCATAGTTTTTCTTGGCAGCTTCTGGTTGTCAGTAAGAGATACGTCTTCCCCGATATCTATGGCAGTCATGCCGCAAGTACCCAGACAGGGAGAACCGGTAGTAGTCACTTTTAAATTGAACAACCCATCCTCACGCGCTTTGCCGGTCAGCTACCAGTTTTTTATTAACGGCTCGATTCTGCAAGACCAGGAGACCATTTTATCCCCCGGGGCCAGCAAGACCTACCAGTACGCCTACAGGAATCCTCTCGATACAGGCCAGCAACTGAACTTCTTGGTTAAGACCCAGTCGGAACTCGGGAATGACCGAATGGAGATCTCCACACCGCCGTATCCTCCGCAGATCTGGTCGAGCTTTATTAGTTTTGCCTCATTTTCTACATCGATAATGAGTTCGATGATCAGCATGACCTATTACCAGACTACCTTTGGCGCGGATATGGGACTCAATGTTGGTATCCTTGTCGCCATAGTTCTTATCGCCATACTTATCTTCTTTGAGTTAATGCAACCTGTGGTCGGTGGTAAAACCTATGCTTTTCTGGGAAAGCTAAGAATCAAGCTTTCTACTGCCAATTGGATTCTGCTATTTATCTTCATGGGCATAGTCTACACCAAGGTTGTGATGATTATCATCGTTGCGACTCAGTAATGTAGCTGTTTGGCGAGTAACAAGGGTCCTGCGGCAACCCTGATATCTGAGAGAAGTGTTCTCGGGAATAAACTTCCCACGACCTTACGATCGGGGTATTAACAGATACGAACTTCGTTCGGTCCGCTTCGCGGCGAACTACATCCCTCGACCACAATGGTCGGGGTATTCGGGAAAAGGTGAGGGGTAAGTTTTCTCTTTACGTCTGGATTATTTTAAAAGCATTTACATCCACCAGCCCCATGTCGGTCAGCCGCAGCTGCGGTATCACCGGCAAGGCCAGAAACGAGAGCGCGTCGAAGGGAGCGGCTAATCCGCAACCAAGCTCTTTAGCGGCTTCCTCCAGGCAGGCGAAATTCTTAACTACTTCCGCTAGAGGTCTATCCGACATCAAACCAGACACGGACAGAGGCAAGCTCGCCAGGATGCGTCCGTCCCCAGTTACTGCCAGGCCCCCCTGCATGGCGATGACTTCCCGAATGGCGGTCAGTATGTCTATATCATTTGTCCCTACAGCCACGATATTGTGCGAGTCGTGAGCCACAGAGGACGCCAGCGCGCCGCGCTTAAGGCCGAAACCTTTGACTAATCCCCTGCCAATGTTGCCGCTGGCCTTATGCCGTTCCACGACCACCAGCTTGAGGGCATCCCGTTCCACGTCGGAGATAATGAATCCGTTTTGGTCGCGCCTTACCTTTAGTTTTAGCTTGCGCGTGATTATCTGGCCAGGAATGACTTCGATAACGGGGAAGGCCTCACCTGGAGAAGTAAAACGTAGTGCTTCTGGGCCGAAAGGCTTGACCATGACCGTATTTTCGAGATTTCGTTTGCTGTTTGCCTTCGGCTTATATAAAAACTGACCGTCGTGAGCGACCAGTCTCCCTCGATGAAAGACTAGACGAGCATCCAAACGATTCAAATCCGTCGTGACAATTAGATTAGAAAGGTAACCCGGCGCTACGGCGCCAATACGTTTCAGCCCGAAGCGCTCGGCTGTGTTAATGGTTGCCAGTTGAATAGCCCTTACAGGCTCTAGACCAAGCCGGATGGCCTTACGCACTACCGCGTCTATATCGCCGTCGCGTAAAAGATCTGTGCAACTACGGTCGTCCACTACGAACAGGCAGCGTTTATACGTCAAGTCGGTAACCATCGGCAGAAGGGCTTCCAGGTTCTTTTCGGACGAACCCTCGCGTATCATGACGTACATACCGCGAGCCAGCTTTTCACATGCCTCTTCAAGCGTTACGCATTCATGGTCGGATGAGATTCCGGAGGCGATATAGGCGTTGAGGTCGCGACCACTTAGACCGGGGGCATGACCGTCGGCAGGCTTGCCTCGTGAAGCCTCAATCTTATCCAGAACGTTTGTATCGCCGGAGAGGACGCCCGAGTAGTTCATCATCTCGCCGAGGCCGATGACCTCTTTGCGCCTCAGCAGATGTCTCAATGCCTTGCCATCGATGCCAGCTCCCGAAGTCTCAAGGTGGGTTGCTGGCACGCACGAAGGTGCCATCACGAAAAACTCGAAAGGGAGATGGCGAGAAGCGCTCAAAATGTAATCGATGCCTTTGATTCCGCTTACATTGGCTATCTCGTGCAGGTCGGTGACGACGCCCAGAGTGCCATGCGGGATGACTGCGCTGGCGTACTGCCCGATATCCAGCATCGAGCTTTCGACGTGCGTATGTCCGTTGATGAGGCCGGGAACAAGATATTGTCCCTTTATATCGATAATTTCCCGCGCAAGATGATAATCTCCGATGCCGGCGATTTGACTGCCATAGATGGCTACGTTTCCCTTTTCAATTTCGCCGTTGAAAACGTTGACGATGCGGGCGTTGGAAAGTATAAGGTCAGCGGGTTTGAGTCCTCGCGCCACCTCGATAAGTTCCAATGTTCGCTTCAACGTATCAATCTCCATTTTCAATACAGCGGATATCGGGAAGATTGCGGTATTTTTCGGCGCAGTCCGTGCCGTAGCCGACGACGAACTTATCGGGAATGGTAAATCCCAGATAGTCTATGCTGACGGGAATCTTACGCCGCAAAGGTTTATTCAGCAGGGCGCACAGGCGGAGCGAGGCAGGCGACTCCGCGTGCACGTGGTCCAGCAAAAAATGCAGAGTAAGGCCGGTATCCACGATGTCTTCCACCACCAGCACGTGCCGGTCTTTGATATCGGCAGCAAAGCACCTGTCCATGCTAACATCGCCACAGCTCTCGGTTTGCTCTTTATAGCTTGAAAGTGTGACGAAATCCACCTCGAGTGGGAAATCGAGCAGGCGCACCAGGTCGGCCAAAAAAATGAAGGAGCCTTTGAGAACACCGAGAACAAGAGGATTTTTATCGCGGTAGTCGCTGCTGATTTCACCGGCCAGACGCCTGACGGCGGAAGCAATCTCAGGTTGCGTTAGTAGAACCTGCAATTCTGTCATCATGCGTGATTATAGCCTGAAAACCACAGGCAGTCCATACCTGCCTCAGTTGAGATTCAATGACTTTACCCCTCACTCTTAACTCCCCCGCAAAAGGGGAGAAGAATATTTATTATTCCTGTAGTGGCCTCCATGGTGCGTATATTTCTCCAGCCAAACCCTGTGCTTCCGGGCACTAAGAGACTAATCTTGCGGATGGTTTTCATTACAAAATGGCCTGTGTTATAATCGCAACGAATGTAGTTACTCGCTTGGAGGTCTGTTATGGAATGTCCTAAATGCGGGCATAAGATATACATCAAATTAACCCCTGAAGAACTCATTATCTGCCCTTACTGCGAGCAACGCATGGTTGAACCCCAAGCAGAATTACCCCTTCAAAAGGATGAAGATATCGCGCCAGCCCCAAATGCAGAATCCGGTGTCGCGCCAAAACCGGAGGAGCCTCCTGCCGCGCCTGTGCGCGAGGAAACCCCGCTCCATGTGGTCGAGGAAGCACCACCCGTCAGCTGCGAACCGGAGCAACCTACTCTCGCCAGCGCTCGCTCGGAAGTCTCCAAGACGGACATCGAAGAAACGCCGTACATGAGATGGGAGAGGGAGAATCGCGAACGGCTCCAGCGGGAAATCACGCCACCAGTGATAGAAACGGCCAGTAAACCGCCGTCTGAAACACCGGAGGAAATCCCGCAGACTGTGATAGAAAAGCCTGTCCGGCATGAAGAGCCGCCGCCTGCCAGTGAAGAAACAGTTCCTCCGCGCCATGAAACGTCAACGGTTCCGCCTGCCACTGCCCTCAAAGACGTCCCGCAACCTGTAAGCGAGGAACCGCCCGTTGTGGAGGTATCCTTCTGCGCCGCCTGCGGTCAGAAGCTCCCGCCCGGTTCTCAGTTCTGCCTGCGCTGCGGCCAAAGAATTACTCTACTAGAAGGTGGCACCGAAGCAGAACAGCCCCAGGCTGCTCCGCCTCCTCCAGAGTGTGAGATACCCGTGCGCCGTGCCGCCCCCAGCCGTGAAGACATCACCGAGCTGGCAACCCCTAAGGTAACCGAAACGGCCACCCCTCCTCCAATGCCCAGCCGCGAGGACATCAGCAAACTGGTAAACGAAGAGGTAGCGGAACCGTCTGTCAAATCGTCACCATATTTAGAATCCAAACCTGAGCCCAAGCCGGCACATCCTCTGCTGCCGACCATGCACGTCGTCCCCTCCACAACGCCCGAGGCCTCCGGAGAGCCGTTGTGGCCCAAAATCACGGTCTGGATGTCCATGACCCTCCAGCCGCTCAAGGATTTCGTCAGCGGGCAGTGGAGGCTAAGGCGTCTCTACCGCAAGTGGACCAAGGACGGCATCCTCGCGCCCGAGGAAATCCCTTCCGCCGAAGCCCTCAGTCAAATCGCGAAAGAGTCTGGCGCCCAGCCCATGCAATCAACGCGCCTGGTGCTCCTGATAGTGGCGGGGCTCGTTTTCGTAGCCTTTTTCGTTTTCATCGGTATAACCATGAGCCAGTGCAAATAAAACACGGCCTAGTGGGAATAGATTAAAGGATAAGCATAGCATCGCCGAAGCTATAAAAACGGTATTTTCCCTCGATGGCTTCGTCATAGGCTTTCTTGATTTGTTCCGCGCCGGCGAAGGCGCTCACCAGCATGAGCAGTGTCGAGCGCGGCAGGTGGAAGTTGGTAAGCATGGCGTCGGTGATGCGGAAGCGATAGCCGGGCAGGATGAGCAGGTCCACCCACCCCTCAAATGAGTCCAGGGTATTTTTTGTACTCTTCCGGGCGACATACTCAAGAATGCGCACCGATGTCGTCCCCACGCATATGACACGCCTGCCCTCAGCTTTGGCTTTTGAAACACGGGCGGCCACCTCAGCGGAGACGATGCCGTACTCGCGGTGGATATGATGCTGGGTGGGGTCTTCCGTCTGCACCAGGCGGAAGGTGTCCAGGCCAATGTGAAGCGTCGTTTCCAGGCACTCGATGCCCTTCTGCTTTAACTCCGCGAGGAGTTGCGGGGTGAAGTGCAGACCTGCTGTCGGCGCCGCCGCACTGCCGGACTCTCTGGCGTAAACCGTTTGGTAGCGCTCAGAATCGCTAAGGGGGGTATGGATATAAGGCGGCAAGGGAATATGCCCGAGTTCGGGAAGCAAGCGCTCATCGGAGAAGCTGACCTCCCTGAGGCCGTCGGGCAACACAGCCTGGATTTCCGCTTTGACTGATGGCTCTCTACCCTCTCCGAGATTGATGACAGTGCCCACTGGCAGCCGCTTGCCCGGTTTGACCAGCGCCTCCCAGGCGAAGGAAAGAGCCGAACGCCTGAGGAGGAGTATCTCCACGGCTGCCCCTGTGTCAGCTTTCCTGCCGAGCAGGCGGGCCGGAATGACACGGCTGTTGTTCATGACAAGGACGTCGCCGCTTTTTAAGAAGTCGGTTATTTGTTGAAACTTGCGATGCAACATTGAGCCATCAGACCTGTTAAGCACTAACAGACGTGAGCTGTCCCGTGGTTCAACCGGAGTCTGAGCGATAAGCTCAAGTGGTAAATGATAATCGAAGTCACTCGTTTTCATGGCGATAGGTGTAGAGTATCATGCAGAAGGTCAGGTCAGCAATCGAAGGGGGATTCTACAAAAGATTAGAGAATCAACGGAAGCGGGATACTGGCTTGAGTCAGGCGGAATTGGTGTCAGGGCGCGCTTTTTTGGCTTTTTTTATGGGAGGATTGACGCCCAGTCTCTTGGCGGTGTGGTCGCGCCCCATATAGAAATTTATCCATGAGGAAGTTTGCCATAGCTCCCAGTCACGCGGCGGGATAACGAAGGTGCACAGTTTATCCTCATCGCGGTAGGCTTTCAGCCGGGTATAAGACCTTACCCACACACATTGGCGTTTGCCCGGGTAAACCTCGCACCAGCCCTGGAAGCTGCCGCCGCAAGGCCCCAGGCGTTCGCCTTTCGGGCACTGGGACGTGGTGCAAAGATACCCTGTGTCGAACAAAGAACAATCGCCGCAGCGCAGGCACTCGAAAAAGACTCCCTTGCCCTGATGTTCCAGAAATTCGAAGGTCTTGCGCATCCAGTTTGAGCTATCTATAGTTTGAAATACCTTCTGCGAAGGTTTAAAAAGCGGGTGCTGCGGGTTAAAGAAAATCTCATGCAGGGCGCGGGAGAACCCTGTAAGCAATGTTTTCCTACCCTTGAACGGCCTTTTCGATGCCTTGTCTGTGTTCAATCCGGTCTTTGTATCTTTCTCATACAGGTAGAAGCCATCGGGCTGGGGATAATCGAACTCCGCTACAAGTTCAGGCCACTTCGGATAAAGCTCCTCGCCTTTTTGCAGGATGTATTCCATCATGTCGTAGGTCATGCCGTGTCCGCCGAAATGGGCGCCTTTGTATCCCAGGCCTCTGGCGATAGCGTACATTTTGGCGGCGCGCAGCAGACGGGCGGATTTGCCTTTGTCGGGCGCTTTTCTCTCCTCTTCCAGTTGGGCCAGCAGCTTATCAGTTACCACGCAGCCGGGTATTTTATTCTCATTCATGAGTTTGGCCGCGGGATAGCTGAGCGCATATATGTTTGCCAGCGCCGGAATCTCATACCCTTTTTCCTTAAGCCACAGAATAAGTTCCTGAGCCTTGCGGGCATCATAACCTACTTGGCTTATGACGAAACCGGCGCCACCTCGGATTTTTTTGTCCAGCTTATAGTACTGGCACATCAATTCAGATTCCAGTTGTTTAAAGGGAGAAACAGCTATGCCGCCGAAAAAGTCCGTCGGCGCCAGCGTAATCGTCTTGCCCATGCTCTCATACTTGAGCCCGTGATTCATCCTGTCAATCAGTTGCATGACATGGGTGGGGTCGAGGTCGAATACCGGGTGAGCGCGCCCTTCGAACCCGTCTCTGGCGGGGTAATCCCCGGATATCACCAGCAGATTACGCACATTTACGGCGGCCAGGCCGTACAAAAGGCTTTCAATTTCGTTGCGGTTTTTATCGCGCATGGCCAGGTGGACCAGGGATTCGATACCCAGCTTGCGTATCTCAATTCCAAGCGTGCCGCTTGAAAAGGTCGGACTGCCTCCAGGGCTGTCAGTTACGCTGATGGCATGAATGCGCCCTCCGCGTGCCGCCAGCTCGGAATTTTGCAGTATGGTTTCGCGTTCTTTCTCGGAAGCGCCCCGCCCGGGTACCTGCTCCCATGTAATACAAAACGTGTCCTTGTTTAAAAGGGCACTCTTGAATTTGTTATGATCAGATGCGGTATTACTGGCTTTTATATCCATCTTTATGGCAACCAAGTGCCATATAATAGCACAATGGGTTTTCGAGTTTCAAACAAATACGGTTCTCCTTGTTTTGAGCCTGATCTGTCGATATGGTATCCTTCACATGCTATGATTCTTATCAGCAATGACGACGGAATTTTTGCCCCTGGCCTGTGGACTCTTGCCACCGAACTTAAGAAAATCGATAGTATCGTGGTTGTTGCCCCAGACCGCGAGCAGAGCGCCACCGGCACCAGCGTTACGCTGCGCCAACCGCTCAGAGTGCGTAAGGTCGCTGCAATTGTACCGGACGTCAACACATATGGCGTAGAAGGTACGCCCAGCGACAGCGTGATACTGGCGCTTGAGAAACTGGCTACCACGGCTGAAGTTGTGGTTTCTGGCATCAACAGCGGTCAGAATCTGGGTGACGATGTGCTTATCTCCGGCACAGTAGGAGCCGCCTTGCAGGGATACCTGCGCAACCTGCCGGCCATTGCTGTTTCAGTGGGACACTCTGATACGGAAAACCTGGAAACAGCCGCAAATTTGGTACGGCTGCTGGTCGGGTACATTAAAAGTGGAACTCTCCCGCGCGACATTTTCCTCAATGTAAATCTGCCGGACGTGCCGCTTCCCAAAATCAAGGGCATCGTTATGACTCAGCCGACGCATAAAACCCATATCGACAGCGTGGAAGAAGGCAATGACGGAAGGCGCGACTATTTCTGGCTGGTGAGACGCAAACTGGAGCATCAATCGCCAGACAGCAGTGATATCTGGGCTGTCGAGCACGGCTATATCTCTATCACGCCGCTGCACACCACCTTCTTCCGCAGGCCGGCACCGGATATGGGTGCTGGATTCTGTAAAGAGCTGTTGTGCGAATTGAAGAGCAATACCCTTTAGCCTGCATTGAGCGGACGAACCTAATTTAACTTTCCATACTTAATTCCCCGACCGTAAGGTCGAGGGATGAAGTTCTCCCTGCATCTTTTTCTTAGGGATATAATATGAGGCATGGAACTG
>QZJY01000058.1 GCA_003597995.1 Dehalococcoidia bacterium | reverse complement strand
AAGCCTCACCGGGCTATTGGAAAACTTCCGCCTTTGCGCTACTATTTGGATAACTTTGTCACTAACCCCCAAAAATCCAATATGTACTGGACTCTTACAGTAAATTGCAGGCTGAGGCCGTTTTAGATATAATAGATTACTTCTCTCGTGGTGGGTGTAGCCCAGAGGCCTAAGGCGTCAGGTTGTGGCCCTGAAGATCGAGGGTTCAAATCCCTCCACCCACCCCATACCACACTTCAAGACAACTGCCCAGTGCTACGCGACAAAAGGGATAACTCCGTTTAAGAATTTGCTCTCACCCTCACCTACGCCTCTCCCATCAAGGGAGAGGGAAAGTAATAAATGAGTTAAATCCTTCCCCCTACCCCAAATCCAACCCTCTTTTTGAATTGGCTAACACCTCACCTTTTTATCCTCTCCCACAAGGGGCGAGGAAAACGAGTATTGTTGCTCCATGCGCAATCGTTTATAATTGAGGCGATGCGCCTGTAGCTCAGTGGATTAGAGCATCGGTCTTCGAAACCGAGGGTCGTGGGTTCGAATCCCACCAGGCGCACCACTTTTGAAGCTAGATGCCAACATTATTTCACTAAATTATTCCACTAAACGCTGTTTACTATTCCGTTTGCTATTCTATTTTTACAATCAGCAGTCACTATTGTGAGTAATTTACTATTCTGGTATAGACCTATATTGAAATCGATTTTAGTCATTAAGGGAAAAACAACTCAATCGTCTCTTTAATGGTCTCAACGTCAAAAGCGAGACCTAATCCGGCAAAACTTGGTATAACTGTCGCTCCAAGGTGAACTGGAGCGTATTTAGTTTCAGCGACAATTCCCAATAACACAGGAGGAGCCGAACCCATTAATATAGCATCACCTTGGATTCGACCAATCACAGGTTTCAGTATAACAGGGCTACCGCTTGACCCAGGTATGGTCGCGCCGTCAATAAGGAATGCGCGGAGTTTACGCTCGCGTAGACCTGCCCCTTGTATTTGTATTTTATCTGCCAGAAGCGTCCCTATCTTCGTAGATATCATGCCTTGACGTATCAAAGGGAAGTTGGATTCTCCTTGACGCAAGCCAAGAGGGTAGCCAATCGTAACGATTTCTTCGCCAACGGTGATATCTAGCTCTTTTCTTTTTGCCTCATCAGCAAACAGACTGTAATCAACCCAACGCTTTTCTATTTTTGGGTTAAATTGCATTACATCGGTGACATCGACTGCAATAACGTCTGTGTCTGCATCAACATGCTCCCGAAATCGCTTTGAACCATCTGGATAGCATAAAGGAACATCACCACAGATTGTCCCAGCACTGCCATCGGGTTCTTTTGTATTGAAATGGCATTTTATGTGTGTGACCAGAGAACGTTGCGATGGATTACTGCATATTACATGTTTATTCGTAACGAGAAACACCTTACCTTGTTCCAACCCTGTATTCCTCAAGACAAGAAATCCGGTGCCGGATTCTCCCTGTGGATTTTCAATCGGGACTGTCGCGTATATCCATCCCTTTACCAAGGGTGAAGCCATTTTACCTCCTTCGATATATCAACTTGATTTATCTTGGTTAAGATTATTGACCATATTACAGCAAAGGGAGCTCTCTTGCTATGGGCAATGAATGCTGCACAAAGTTGGAATAAGTTTTTGCCACTTAAATTGTAAGCTTTTTTTGCTATTCCGTTTGCTATTCTTTCTTTGCAGCCGTTAGTCACTATTGTGCGTAATTAACTGTTCTCGGATGGCGGTAAAAAGTGTCAAACTCTAGCTAAAAGCGCCTTTACAGACGCACTTCGAAACCGAGGGTCGTGGGTTCGAATCCCACCAGGCGCACCACGCCTCTCCCCCCATAATGTCATATTTCTTTAATTTTCACTCTCTCTTTGTTATACTTTGTAACCACAAGGCTGCTAAAGTAAGGCAGTCCGAAGTATAAGTTTAGTCCCAGACTTTCACCCTCACCTTATTCCTCTCCCCTCAAGGGAGAGGGGATGGGTACGAAGGAGGCTAAGATGTTCGTTGGCGATGAGGACAACAAGCCTGTAGACAAAGCCACCATCAAGGAAAGCAAGGACCTGCTGCACCGCCTCATCCGCGAGCAGGCAATAAAAACGCGCGAGGACTATACCGCCGCCGTGTTCGCCATCAACCGCGTGACGCCGTATAAGGATACCGACCCGGAAGTGGCCGAAATACTCAAGGCCATGGAAAGAACTTTCTCCACTTTGCCGCCCTTCGGCCAGGTTTAGAATAAAAAGATAGCAATGGAGTATTCTTCTCCGACGGTTGTTACAGGCATATCAGGTGTATTGACAGGCGACATAAATCTCCTACAATAACGTTAGAATGAAAAAACGCATTATCCCCTTCCTTATGCTGGCCGCATTGCTCTCAGCAGGAGCCGTGTTTTTCTTTTTGCGCGTTTATGAAATCCCCGGCGCCGCCTGACTGGGGGCGGCGTGGAGGCTCAAAATATCCGGAACGAACCTGTTCAGCGTCATTGTAATCAATCTGTTGCTGACCTTGTTTTTGAGTGGCCTGACGTCCTGGGGGGCGGGTTATTATCCAATACAATATCAAACTTCACTGGACGGCGTGGCGACCATCGACGATGCAATTGAGATATGCAAGGATAGTGGATTAAAGGGATGGGACATGGCAGCTTACGCACAGAACCTTACGGCCAGAAAATTCGACTACTCGCGCAGGAACCCCTGGGATACGCCTGAACGCGCCTTCGAACGGGGGCAGGGCTACTGCCAGCAGCAAGCGCTGGCTTTACAAATAATCTACGACCATCTGGGGACAGATTGCAGGCCGGTGTATGCCGCACGCTGCCGCTTTGAAGCGCGCATGATAGACGGCCAGATGGCCAGGGAGCGCATCACCGGGCACACCTGGCTGAAAGTAAAAATAGACGGGAAAGAGGTGGACGTCTGCCCGGGCAGCGTAACCAATTTGCCGGGAGTGGCCAATTTCACCGTTTTATCAGAAGTAAAACCGCTTTCTCCGCTGATGCAACCCATCATTCACATCATATCTGTGGTGGCCAATACGCTGCGCGTACCGGCTAAATAACTGTTTCAGTCACTTTCAAATCTTTTAATTTGAGCGGCGAGAAACTGCGCCACTTCAGAGGTCTCGAAAGGCCAGGCATAAACGAAGCGCACGCCCGGATGTTTTTCCTGAGCTTTTTTTACCGCCTGAGCGATGTCTTTTTCGGAGTGCTCTCCACCGCGCGTCATCATGGGGGTGACCACAAATACCCTCGCGGCGCCGGAAGAGGCGGCATGTTCCAGAACCTCGCCTAGGCTGGGTGCACAAAACTCATTGAAGCCCAGAATCACTTCATATCCGCTGGAGCGTTCAAGCTCGGCAGCGATTTCCTGAAAGGAAGCAAAGAAAGGGTCATTTTGCCGGCTGCGCGGCCATTGCCGCATTTTCTGCTCCAGCTCTTCATAGCGGCTTTCCAGTGCCGGGCTGTGTGACACAGCCGCTGCCTCCAGCCGGGCATGCAAAGACATGAACTCCGCCAGTTCGGGGCGCGGGAAGTCGGGGGGCGGCGACCCGTGCATTGCCAAAACAATTACGCTTTTCATTTATTCTCCTCCGGATTCATCGGTTCTCCCCAGACCCCGTCTCTGTATAATTTTACCAACCTCGTTTCGGTTAAAACATTGGTCAGGTTTCGCTCACTTCGAGTATAAATGCGGATGTAGTTGGACGTATATCCCGACCAGACACCTGCGTTTGATTTTTGCTCCCACAGCACTGTTAAGGTCCTGCCAAGGAAAGCGCAGCGAAACTCTGCAGCACTTTCTTTTGCCAACGCCAGCATTTTAGCGGAACGCTCTTTTTTTATCCGCGCGTCTACCTGTCCGGTCATATCCGCGGCAGCAGTTCCCGGCCTAGGCGAAAAGGCGAATACATGGATGCGAGCAAAACCCACCCTGCGGCAGAAATCTACGGTCTGTTGAAACTCGGCATCGGTTTCTCCAGGGAATCCAACGATAACGTCAGTGGTTGTGGCCGCTTCCGGCAACGTTTCTCTAATCTTCTTCAGAGCTTTTTCAAATTCGGAAGTTGAATAGCCTCGTTTCATATGGTTGAGCACAACGTCCGCCCCGCTTTGCAGCGAGATATGAAAGTGGGGACATAATCTAGAATTCTTCCATAAAGCGAGTAATTCGGGGGTTATTTCGTACGGCTGCAACGAAGAAACACGCAGGCGCTCTATTTTCGTTTCGGCCAGGATGCGCCTAAGCAGCCCCTTGATATTTAAACCATCTGAGGAATATGAACCGACTTCCGTTCCGGTGAGCACCACTTCTTTATAGTCGTCAGCCACTCTGGCCTGAATTTCCGCCATCACGACGTCGGAAGGCAGGCTTTTTTCGCGCCCGCGCACCATCGGCACGATGCAGTAGGCACAGCGGCGGTTGCAACCGTCTTGCGCTTTGATAAAGGCCCGCGTGCGCAGACCAGTTTCTGTCATACCGGCAGGACTGGACGCCCCGAGACGCTGCGCAACTATCTGGGAAAGCGAGTCTTTGTCCTTATTTTTCAGAATCAAGTCTATGTCCGGTATACCCCACAGTTCACTCTCCGAGCAGTTGGCATAGCAGCCGGTGGCGACGATCAAAGCATTAGGGTTGTTGCGGCGGGCGGCGCGCAGAGACTGGCGGCACTTGCGGTCGGCGATATGGGTGACGGTGCATGTGTTGAGGATAAAAGCATCGGTCTTTTCATTGACGCCGACGATTTGACATCCTGCCGCAGCGAGTTGCCTGGCCAGCGTTTCCGACTCGGCCTGGTTCAGCTTGCAGCCGAGGGTTTCGATGGCAACGCGGATTTCTCGAGGCATAACACTAGAATTATAACAGAGGAAGACGCCAAATGGCATAATAAAAATGGAGATTAAAAGGATTTTTAGGGCTAGAATTTGGGAGATAACCCGGCCTGTTTGCACAACTCATTTGCGGTTATCCTGTCGAGGGTCGGATGCCGTTTCACCGGCACGGTTTTGATATCATTAGTATAGATAGAATGTTTGCTGCCTTCACGCAACAAACGAAAGCCATTTTCTTCAAAGTATTTCAACAAATCCCGACGTTTAACCGACAAACTATGCCTCTATAAGTACATGCTCAAGCAAACCTCCGCCCAAAGGTATCTCTCGCCCCTGTTGTTTATAGGCCATTATCATCTCGCCCACAGCGTCTTTGAGCAATTCCCTGCACTCGTCTATGGTTTTGCCCTCCGTAATCACTTCAGGCCATTCGACAAGCTGCCCCATGTAGCCAGAACTTATTTTCAGGTACTTGGCCGTGTAGCTCTTCAACACCCCTATCACCTCCATCACATAAACCTACTGTATTATAGCAAGTTCTCTTTACTGCACAAAGCATGAATTAATGATGATCATATAATTCTTTTTTGCAGCAATGTGAGTTTTTATGCTAAAGTATGCTCCAATAAGACTGATATAAAATCCTCGGAGTGCTATCTTATGTCAAACACCAATCACAGAGTCGTCATCACCGGTATAGGCATGCTTACCCCGTTAGGGCTGGATACCGCCAGCACCTGGCAGGGGCTTATCTCCGGTAAATCCGGAATAAACTGCATAACTCAGTTCGATGTTTCAAGACACGATACCAAAATTGCCGGCGAAATAAAGGGCTTCGACCCGACCGCCTTCATGAGCGTTAAGGAAGCTAAGCGCATGGACCGCTTCGCGCAACTGGCTGTAGCGGCTGCCAAACAGGCGCTGGTGCAGTCCGGACTGGTAGTGGACGCCTCCAACGCTGACTCTATCGGCACCATTATCGGCAGCGGCATCGGCGGACTAAATACCCTATTCGAACAGGCCAAAATCCTCATTGAAAAAGGCCCCGACAGGCTCAGTCCTTTTACCGTTCCTATGATGATCTCGGATATGGCGGCAGGGCAGGTATCGATTTCTCTCGGCCTCAAGGGCACCAACTTCTGCACTACTTCCGCCTGCTCATCGGGGGCAGATGCTATCGGCGTCGCCTTTGAATTTATCCGGCGCGGCGACATGCCCGTTATCTTCACCGGAGGCAGCGAATCCTGCATCAACCCCATCGGCGTCGGCAGTTTTAGCGCCCTCAAAGCTCTCTCGACACGCAATGACAGCCCCGAGACGGCTTCGCGCCCCTTCGATGCCACGCGCGACGGATTTATCATCAGCGAAGGCTCAGCGGTTCTTGTTCTGGAGAGCCTGGAACATGCCAGAGCGCGGGGAGCGCATATTATCGGAGAGATGCTCTCCTACGGGGCCAGCGCCGACGCCTACCACATGACGCAGCCCACCGAGAGCGGCGAGGGCGGCGTGCGCTCCATGAAACGAGCTATCGAGCGCGCCGGGTTGAAGCCGGAAGATATCGATTACGTCAACGCGCACGGCACTTCCACCCAGCTCAACGACAAGATGGAGACCTGTGCCATCAAGTCTGTCTTCGGGCAGAATGCCGGCAAAGTTCCTGTCAGCTCCACCAAATCCATGACCGGTCACCTCATCGGCGCCGCGGGGGCGCTGGAAGCTTCTATCTGCGCGCTGGTCATTAAAGAGGGCATCATTCCGCCCACTATCAACCTGACTCATCCCGATCCCAACTGCGACCTGGACTACGTGCCCAACAAGGCGCGCAAGGCCAAAGTAAAAATAGCCCTTTCCAACTCGTTCGGTTTCGGCGGGCACAACTCGACATTGATACTGGGACGATACAGCGAGGCAGGCGTTTGAACCGTTGCCGCTGGAGCATCCTGCCGCGTATACCGGCCGGTCACCCTATAAACACCGCTGAATACTCTCCGCTGCTGAAGCAACTCCTTTACAACCGGGGGCTGAGCGAACCCGCCCTGGCGCAAGCTTTCTTCAGCGCTGACAGCCGGTTGAGCGGAGACCCCTGGATGATGCCTGATATCGAGAAAGCTGTCCAGCGCATCCAGAAAGCCCTCCTCAGCGGCGAAAAGATAGCCGTTTACGGCGATTTCGACGTCGACGGCATCAGCGCCACAGCGTTACTGGTCAAGGGACTTGAGCGGCTGGGCGGTCACGTCATTCCTTACATACCGCACCGCTTACAGGAAGGGCACGGTTTAAACAGCTACGCCCTTGCAGAGCTGCGGGAACACGGTGTGACCCTGGTAATCACAGCGGACTGTGGCATCACCGGCACAGCGCAGATGCGTGAGACACACAAGCCCCGCCTGCCCCCGCTGGATTTGATAATCACCGACCACCACCTGCCGCTGGAAGAGTTACCCCCCGCTATTGCCGTAGTGGACCCCAAACGACAGGATTCGCGTTATCCTTTTGCAGACCTCGCCGGCGTGGGTGTGGCGTACAAGCTGTTGCAAGCTCTATATCAAGGTTTGGGTAAAGAAAATGAAGTCCAGGAGTTCCTCGACCTGGTGGCGCTCGGCACAGTAGCGGATATGATGCCTCTAGTAGGGGAAAACCGCTACCTTGTAAAAGCCGGCCTCGAACAACTGAGGAATACCACGCGTCCTGGCCTTAGAGAACTGGCCTCGCAGGCAGGCATCAAACTGGAAAAAATGGATGCCCAGGATATCTCTTTCGGCCTGGCCCCGCGCCTCAACGCCGCCGGCAGGCTGGAACACGCTATCTCAGCCTACAATCTGCTGGTAACCGAGTCACCTGAAGAAGCGCGCACACTGGGGCAAGCTCTGGCGGAACAGAACAGCGAGCGCCAGCGCCTTACCGCCGCTGCTATGACCCATGCCCGGGAACAGGTGGTGGCGAAGGGCATTTCGCCCATTCTTATCGCCCGCGACCCCGGCTATGCCGGCGGGGTACTGGGGCTGGTGGCGGGCAGATTGTGTGATGAGTTCTACCACCCTGCCATCGTCATACAGACAGGCGAAGAGGTTTGTCACGGCAGTTGCCGCAGCATACCTGAGTTCAATATTACCGAGGCTATCAGTAAATGCTCCGACCTGCTGACGCGCTTCGGCGGGCATGCCCAGGCAGCCGGTTTCACCCTGCTTGCTGCCAACCTGCCCAGGTTTGAAGAACGCCTTAACGAAATCGCCGTCGGTGAACTCGCCATGCTCGACCTGCGCCCCCGGATAGACATTGACGCTTCTGTCAGGTTCAGCGAACTGAGTGGAGCAACCCATACACAAATTCAGAAGCTGGCGCCCTTCGGCATGGGTAACGCAGCTCCTGTTTTCATCAGCCAGGGCACGCGCATCGCCGACTGCCGTACCATGGGCTCCAGCGGCGCGCACCTCAGGCTCAAGCTCAAGCAGGGCGCCGGTTTATGGGACGCGGTGGCCTTCGGTGCCGGCGAACGCATCGTGGACGTGCAACTGCCACTGGACATCGTATATAATCTGGAGCAGGACGACTGGAACGGGGAATCCCGGCTGCGTCTGAACATCATGGACTTTGCCCCGTCGGGCGTAAATATCTGAAACAGGAGAGATTTTTATGAGCCAACCACTGGCCATTATCATCTCGCTGGTCGCGGGCTATTTCCTGGGTTCTTTTCCCAGCGCCTATATCATGGGGCGGCTGCGCAAAGGCATAGATATCCGCACTGTGGGCAGCCGCAACATGGGCGCCATGAACAGCATCTACAACATCGGCTTCATTTACGGTGTTATCGTGCTGGCACTCGACCTGGGCAAAGGCGCCGCCGCCGTAGCCATGGCGCACTGGCTCGGACGCGATTTCGACATTCCATGGTGGATATATATCGAGATGGCCGCCGGCGTGGCATCAGTGCTGGGCCACAAATTTCCCATCTGGCTCAAATTCAAGGGCGGCAAGGGCGGCGCCACCGTCATAGGCGCTGTTCTGTATTTCATTCCCTGGGGATATCCTATAGGCTTCGCCATCTTCCTCGTGCTACTGGCGCTTACGCGCGTACCTACCATCAGTTACGGCCTGGCCATGCTCAGCTTCCCGTTCATCGCCTGGCTTATCTACCACAACGGGCGTTACGTCATCTTTTCCGCTGTGCTCATGCTTATCCCGTTCCTCAGCTACATTCCAAGGTTAGTAGAGATGAGGAAAAAAGGCGGAAGCTGGAAACGCGTCTTCGCCAGGAAGAGCATCAAAGACAGGTTCTAGACTGTCAGTAACTGTATCCAGACATTAGCTGAATCATCCTCATTAAACAGAAAGGGCGTACTTCTCAAAGTACGCCCTTTACTATAAGAGTGGCTATATCTTCGTTAAGCAGACGTTGTCGTAGCCTGCGGCGTCACAATTTCTATCCTTACCGCTTTCAGACTGTTCGAGAGGTATGAGGCGGTAGCAGTGCTGCCAGCCGGTAACGCGGCCAGGTCCGCGAGTGTAACCTCTTTCTCATCCAGGATAATAACAGTCTGCGGTGTGACACCTAAGACGATGGGCTGGGTCTGACCTGTGGGCAGGATGGAGATAGTCGACGCTTGAGCATCCACGGCGCTCACCACGCCGCTAAGCGAAGCAAGCTCGTTGGAGCTCTTATTGGTGATGGTCAGCTTGACCACGGGTTTGACCATGACCTTGCCCGAGCCGGTGACATTGACGCTTTTCTTAGCGTCGAAATCCAGCTCGACATCGGTGGTCTCACCGGCAATGACATCGAACGGGCGGATAAATTTGAGTTCGCCACTGGGCAAGGTGGCTTCCTGCAGCGCCCCGCCTCCCAGCGCTACTTCCACTTTAGTTAAGACCAGCCTGATTTGCGTATATCTGCCGGCCTGAAGTTGAGCGGTTCCCAGTAGTTCGTCGATGCCCTGCAACTTGAGCAGGTCGAACGGGTTGGGCCCGCTGACGGGGATGGTAATCCATTGTCCTCCCGCTTCCCCGGAAGATGTTGGCGGGGGCGTGCCGGTCGTTGTCGTGGATGTCGTCGTGGCCGTGGATGTGGCCGTTGTCGTTGTGGCAGTAGTTGTTGCGGCCGTGGTGGTAGAGGTAATTGTCGACGTCGGCACGGTAGTTGTTTCCGTGCTTGCCATATGTACGTTTATGCTGGAAACCGTGACCATGATACTGGTCACCTCATTTTTGGGCGGAGCGTCGGTCACCAGTATATTGACGTATCCCTTACCCGCGGCCGGAGCGCCGGATGTCGTGCTAGTAGTTGCCGTTCCGGGGGAACTTGCGCACCCGGCCAATAGCAATGCCAACACGGCCAGGGCAGTGAATATAACCGAGATCTTTTTCATGACATTTTCCTCCTTGTTAAAAACTCAATAATGATAACGGGAGAGACCGTCAAAATGTCAGGTGGCTGGTTTAAGATTTGTGGAAAATCTTCTGTTTACGACGACTCATAACCGTAATATAGTCGAGGAAACATAAAGAAGTTATAAAATAACTAACCCAATTTATCAAATTTATCTTAAATATTTATCTTTACCTACTTGGTGATTTGCCTTTATCCAGCGCTGTTCCTGAGACCGGGCTGGAACCCGCGCCGCTTTCGTCTACCTGCGGTTTGAGCATATAGCGCAGGCCGTTTTTGGGGTTGCCGCTGGCCGTTACGGTAAGATCGAAGATGAAGCTGGTGGTGCTGTCACTGCTAATATTGAAAGCGCTGTTTATCTGTATCTTTTTTCCGGGCAGTTTGATATCAACCGCCTTTCCTGTAGACTTGAGCACGCCCTGGACATCGGAAACATAAATGAACACTTTGGAATACTTCCCTTCCGGCATATCGCCGCGCCAGATGGCCTGCGTCTTTTCACCCGGCAACAACGTCAGGTCGATTGTCCTGACCTCCGGGACAAACTCGATCCAGCCTGAACCGGTCAACAACCCTACTTTGTCGATAGTTATTTCCAGGCTCTTAAAATCAGCGATAGCATTGACCGCATCGCTGATGAGGAAGATGAAATTACCTCCGGAACTTGTGACTGGTATGGAGACTGGTATATATGGGGATGTCCCGGGTTGCTGCGTATTATATCCAATAATGGCGGCTATCAGCACCGCTGCCGTGGCTACCAGCGCCGCCGGCCAGTAGGCCAGCCGGGATAAAAACGAGCGTTCGGTCTTGCCAGACATCTCTGACCTGGCGCGATAAAAGCGCTGCCGGGCTTCGGCCTTAGCCTCCGCGCCTGGTTCAAAAGTATTGATTTTTTTAACTCTGGACACAGCCAGGAGCGCCGGGCGCAGCTCATCCGCCTGTCGCGGGTAGGCAGCCAGGCAATCCTCCATCGTCTCACCCCAAGCGAGATGGTCGAGACAATCATCCAGAATTAAATCGATGTCTTTCATTTTATGTCGCTATTCCACAAGTAGTTGCCTGAGCCGGGCAATGGCCGAGCTCTGCATCTCGCGCACGGCGCCGTCGCTCTTACCCATGACGGCCGCTACCTCTTTCGAGCTTAACTCGGCCAGAAAGCGCAGCCTTATCACTTCCTGCTGCGCCGGGCTGAGGGCTTTCATAGCCTGGTTGACCCTCGCCATTTCGAGACGTGACTCTGCCAGCAGCGCAGGGTTGACATCCGAAGGCAAATCGATGTCATCAAGCGGCACCGAACGTCCCTTGGACTTTTGCCTCAGAAAGTCCACCACCAGATTGTGAGCGATACGAAAAAGCCAGGCGCTCATGGGCAACCCGCGTTCGCGATAAGAAGGCAACGCCTTCAGAGCCTTCAGAAACGTCTCGCCCGCGATGTCTTCGGCTGACGCCCTGTCTCCGATACGCACATAGGCATACCGCGAGATTTTATCGTAGAACTGCTCGTACATGCCGCACAACTCGGCTTCTTTTTCTTTTAGAGTTTCGGCGCTCATTCGATGGCCCTCAAAGACTATAACCAGTATACCATCAGCGCCGAAGCCAACCAATTTCACACTGTTATAACGATAAACCAGGACAGATGTCAGCCTACCGGAAATCACAAGTTGAACTCGAGCTTAAACCGGGTTGTAAACAAAAAGAGAGTCGAGACAATCTCGACTCTCTTTTTGTATGTTAAGTTATGCGCGAGTGGTTCGAGGCTATTTCTTAAACCTCTCCTGTGCTTCTTTTATTTCCCTCAAGGCCGCATCCAACCCCTCCCAGCCCTCAATCCCCGTCTTCTTCTCTTCGAGGTCCTTATAAACCCTGAAGAAGTGCTCTATTTCTTTGAGGAGGTGCGGCGGCACATCGTCCAGCGTCTCGATATGGTTCCACATCGGGTCGCCCAGAGGAATACAGAGGATTTTGGCATCGGGGCCATGCTCGTCGCGCATGCGAAAGAGGCCGATAGGCCGAGCCTCTATCATGCAGCCGGGGAAGGTGGCCTCCCATACCAGCACCAGCGCGTCCAGCGGGTCGCCGTCTTCAGCCAACGTATCGGTTATGAAGCCATAGTCGCTGGGGTAGTGCATGGCCGAAAAAAGCATGCGGTCGAACTTGATGACCTTGCGTTTACTGTCGTACTCGTACTTGTTGCGGCTGCCCTTGGGTATCTCCACCATGACGTTGACCGAGGGCACGTTGTGCTTCGATGCCGCCACGTTAAGATTCGCTCCCGCTCTCCGTAGCGGCAAGTTCCACCGTCGGAGGCGTAGATTTCGCTTTGCGCACGCGGTAGGCTATCAGTGAGAAGCAGATGATGGCCACGATAATGCCGATAACCTGAGCTTCTTCCAACCCGAAGGCAAAAGGCGTGCCCACGCGCAGGAAACCGATGCCGATACGCCATAAAGAGTACATGCCCAGATAGAACATGAACTGCACCCCGTCCGGCTTGAACTTGCTGCGGAATACCATTATCACGGCAAACAAGGCTAGCAGGAACAGTAATTCATAAAATTGCGTCGGCTGTACCGGAAAGCTGATGGGGGCAAAAGACTCCGGATTGGTATATACGATGTTGAAAGGAGAGCCAATCAACTCTTTGCCGTAACAGCAGCCGTTGAAAAGGCAACCCACCCTTCCCAGCACCTGCGCCAGTATAATTCCCGGGGTGATGACATCCACCAGATAACTGTAGTTCAGCTTGTTGAGGCGGCTGTAAACCCAGACGCCGAGCGCCGCCCCGAGTATGGCGCCGTAGATGGTGAGCCCCGACCCGCCGATGATGCGCAGAGGCTGCGAAAAGTAGTAATTGATATTGCTCGAACCATCCACGACATGCAGCAGGCGGGCGAAGACTATGCCTGAGGGTATGCCTACAAGAGCCCCACCCAGCAGGTGGTCGTAAGAAAGTTTAGCGCCGCGCCTTATCTGGTTGTATGTCCAGAGGATGAGCACCATCACGCCCAGCGCCATCATGACGCCGTACCAGCGCACCTCCATCCCACCGATGTGCCACAGGACAGGGCTGACATTGATTTCTATAGCATTCATAATTGCTCCAGGGGATCAGATTCTATGATTGTTTCAGGAATTACCAGCAATTATACAATAGATCGGCATTTGCTGCTGTGACGCCCGTCACGAATGTGACATCGCATAAAAGTAGTTCATTGTCCTCGGTCAGATGATCTTGCGTATAATTAGTAAGCTGAAAATAATACCCGCAAATGATAGCCCGATAGGGATGCCGACAGCCCATGCAAGATAATTGGGGATTAATGAAAATGGATACAGAGTTCCCTCTATGCCAGTCAAAATGGATAGCCCGAGTAAGATAGCCAAAGCTAATAGAAAGGCCGTAAGATAGAACCGTGGTCGTATAATAATCCTAGTTCTTTTAACTTCTTCAGCTATCAATTTACTATTGTCTGAAATTATTGAACTAGCAATATTATCTAGGAGAACGCTTTCAGCGGGAAACTCGCATTCTTCTCCTGTGTTTGGTTGCTCAGCTATCATTATTGCTACAAGAAAAGAAAACGTTTCGTGCATGTTCAATATAAAAGCTTCTGGACGTTTGTGATAGTCCTCCCACATATCGACAGCAGCACGTCTGCTCAGCTTGCTAATTCGATTTAATGGCTTGGTCTGCCCAACAGTTAGGAATCTGCCAAATATCAGACGCAAACGATACTGGTCTGATAAGTTTTTAATTACCCAGAATCTCCCCAACTTTACAAAAATCGCCTTGTTTACTTTGTTTTTCTTGTTTCCTTCAACCCATTCGACATATTTACCATACGCAGAGTCTAAGACAGACACGGCAGGGATCCCTTTTGTAGATCCAGCAAGAAATTGGAGATAAGAATATATTTTGCTTCTTAGTTGTTGTTCTTGTTCCGTGACACGGCTCCAACGCAATGAAACAGCAGCGATTAGAAGCCCAAATATGGCAGCAGTAGCTTGCACTTGGGCACTTAAAGCCCATTTGGCACTTTCTACCGTCACATACTTCAGCCACCATAAAACCCAAAAGACGCCAATGACATATAATACCCAGGTAATAGCGTAAAGAAACGCCATTCCCTCTGTTGGATTTATCTCACGTCTGTCCAATTTCTCCTTAATAATTGCTCTGATTCTCACGTAAACCCTCCTTCAGTTACAACTAGTGGTGGCCGATTTCTTTATTACAAGAAGTCAATAATCCTTCGAGGAGAACTTGCGCCGCCCGCTTGTCCAGCGGCTTGTTGTTATTGCCGCACTTGGGCGACTGGATGCAGCTAGGGCAGCCGTCCTGGCAGGGACACTCGCTTATGGCCGCCAGCGTCGCCTGCCACAGCTCGCGAACCATCTCAAAGCCCTTCTCTGCAATGCCCACACCGCCGGGATAGGCGTCGTAGATGAATATCTGGGCTTTGCCTGTATCCGGGTGCAGCGGCGTGGAGAGGCCACCGATGTCGTTGCGGTCGCACATAGCGAAAAGGGGCAGCATGCCGATGGCGGTGTGCTCGGCTCCGTGTATGCCTCCGGCGAAATCCAGTCCTTCTTTAGCGATGCGGCTCATCGCCTCCTGCGGCAGGTCGAACCACAGCGACACAGTGCGGAAGCGCTGCGTGGGGAGGTCCAGCGGCTCTTCACCCAGCACTTCTTCGGTGAACTGCACCTTTTTCTTGAAGCTGATGACATCCATGCTCACTTCGACCTCGCCCAGACAAACCTTGAGCGAGTCGAAGAATTTCTCTTTATGTATGCTCAGGATGCGCACGTCGGTCAAATCCCTGGCGACTGTATAGTAGGCCGCCACGGAGGACTCGACCTTGATGGTCTTTGATGCTAGGTCGAACTCTGTCACCAGGTAGCCTTCACCCTGGTGCAGATAAATTGCTCCCAGATGAGCCTGCAAAAAGGCGTGCGAGATTTCCAGCGTCTCCAATAGCTTGCCCGTTTTGCCGTCCAGCAGTGAGAAATGGTCACCGGAGGCCGAGCGTATGCTAACGTCACCCGCGGGATAAGCCAGCGCCGGCGATAGAAAAAAGCGTCCACGACGCTCTTTCAGTAAGCCTTCAGCCACCAACCCCTCGACCTCCTGCCGCATTGTCTCGCCGAAGAACTCCTGGTCTCCTTTGGTGAGCGCCATCTCCCAGGCGGCGCACAGCAGGTGGCTGCGCAGGATGTGGTGGTTCTCGGGGTTTACCAGCGCGTTCTCGAAACTCCTGCCGAAAAAGAACTCCGGCTGGCGCATGAGATACTGGTCGAGCGGGTTGTCCAGCCCGATGAGAAAGGAGAGCGAGCGGGTATCGCGCCTTCCGCTGCGCCCAGCCTGTTGCCAGGTGCTGGCAATGGTGCCGGGATAGCCGGTGAGCACGGTGGCGTCCAGGTCGCCGATATCCACTCCCAGCTCAAGGGCATTGGTGGCCACCACGCCGGTAAGCGCCCCGCAGGAAAGCTCGCGCTCTATCTGCCGTCTTTCCTCCGGGAGATACCCGGCGCGGTAGGTCTTGACACGCGAAACGTAAGACGGCGCTATTTCGCTCAGCCGGTCGCGGGCATAGTTGGCCAGAAGCTCCGACAGTCGCCGCGTGCGCGTGAAGCAGATGGAGCGTACGCCTTCGCTCACGAGCTGCGAGAAGAGATTGGTCGCTTCGCTGTTGGCGCTGCGCCGCGTACCCTTGACCGCATCGATAAGCGGCGGGTTCCAGAAAATAAAGTCCTTGCCGCCTTTGGGCGAGCCGTCATCGGTGACCACCTCAAAAGGAATGCCGGTGAGGTTACAGGCGTGTTCTTCGGAATTATCTATCGTAGCCGAACTGAGTATAAACTGGGGATTGCCCCCGTATGCCTGGCACAGCCGTCTGAGTCTGCGCAACACCAGCGCCACATTGGAGCCGAAAACGCCTCTGTAGGCGTGGGCTTCGTCTACAATAACGAACCTGAGATTCCGCCACAGCCTGGCCCAGGAAGCGTGGTTGGGCAGCATGCTGACGTGCAGCATGTCCGGGTTGGTGAGGATTAAACGGGCGCGTCGGCGGATAGCCGGTCTTTCCGGCCCGGGCGTATCCCCGTCGAAAGTGTCAAATTCATCAGGTCTGAGAATGGATGGGCTAAAAAGGTGCTTTATCTTGCCGAGCTGGTCCTGTGAGAGGGCCTTGGTGGGAAAAAGGAATATGGCGCAGCTCCTGGGGTCTTCCAGCGACGCCTGCATCACAGGTAGGTTGTAGCACATGCTCTTGCCGCTGGCGCTTGAGGTGGAAATCATGACGTTTTGGCCGCGCCGTATGCGGTTGATGGCCTCGGCCTGGTGGGAATAAAGCCGTCCCAGCCTGTGCAGTTCGAGGATGGATTGAAGGCGGGGGTCGAGGGGAGTTTCGAGGTCACCGTAGCGGGCGGCACGCGGTGGCACGTCGTGGCTATGGCATATCTGGCCGTCGTAGAAGGTCTGCCGCTTGAGCCGGGTTAAAAAGTCCGCCGTATCGAACATACGCCTAAAGAGGGATAATCTCTATCTCGTAGTCGAAGAACTCCATCTCGAAGCGCCCGCACTCCACCAGGTTGACCGCCTTGGAGAGCACTTCATTAGTGAAGCGCTGGTCGTTGCTCACGACGCAAATGGCGATGGTGGCGAGTTGCCAAAGGTCGTTGTCGGCCACCTCCGCAACGGAAACATTGAAGCGGTTGCGCAGTTGGGCAATGATGGATTTAAGCACCTGGCGCTTGCCTTTGAGAGATAGGTTCTCCGGCAGACGCAAATGAATTTTGAGAATGCCTATATTCATAAGGTGAAAAATCTAGGAGGAAATATATATTATTATAGCAGATGGAGGGACGAGCGAATACAAAGGTGTGTACAGAGAAAAAAGTACTAGGTTGCTCTCTTTCGCTAAAGGGAGAGAAATCCTCCTCCTCTCCCATCGAAGATTAGAATATGCCTGATTTACCCTCATGCCCTTAGCCCTTTGTAATTTACACTCATACCTGTCTTATGTTATAATTTGCAGATTAAAAGATAAGATAAATGGGAGAATAAGTTGTTAGACCTACAGAAGAAGACAGAACTCATCAAGAAACACGGGCGCCACGAGGGAGACTCCGGTTCAACCGAGGTGCAGGTAGCGCTGCTCACCGCGCGCATCAAAGAGTTGACCCGGCACATGACCGCCTTCGGCCATGACTTCCATTCCAAGCGCAGCTTGCTTCGTCTTGTCGGACAGCGCAGACGGTTGCTGGCCTACCTGAGCAAGGAAGACATCAACCGCTACAAGAAGCTCATCAAAGCTCTAGGCCTGCGCAAATAACTTCCCGAACATCTGAATAATCGACAAGGAGGAAGCAAATGGCACAACCGTTTGCAGTTGAGACCACTATCGGTGGCCGTAAGCTCAGCATCGAGACGGGCAAGCTGGCCGGCCAGGCCGATGCCGCCGTCACGCTGCGTTATGGAGACACGGTAGTACTGGTAACCACCTGCGTCAACCCCCAGCCTCGCGAGGGGGTTGATTTTTTACCCCTGACCGTTGACTATGAAGAGCGGCTCTACGCCGCGGGCAAGATCCCGGGCGGCTTCATACGCCGCGAGGGCCGCCCCAGCGAGGAAGCCACGCTCACCAGCCGCCTGACCGACAGGCCGCTCCGGCCGCTGCTGCCCAAGACATGGCGGCGCGAGATACAGGTCATCATCACCGTGCTGTCCGCCGACCAAGAGAACGACCCGGATACTCTGGCCATCCTGGGCGGCTCGTGCGCGCTAGGCATGTCGTCGGTGCCTTTCGAGGGCCCGGTGGGAGCCTGCCATGTTGGCTATATCGACGGGCAATTCGTGGTCAATCCCACGCTCCCCGACATGGAAAAGAGCACCATTGACCTGGTGGTGGCCAGCACTAAAAAGGCCGTAGTCATGATAGAGGCCGGCGCTAAAGAGGTGTCCGAGGAAATCGCCGCGCAGGCCATCCGCTTCGCCCATCAGGCCAATCAAGAACTCATAGCCCTGCAGGAACAGATGATTGCGGCTGTCGGCAAGGCCAAAGAAGATGCTCCCAAATCCGAACCGAACGCGGAGCTTATCGCGGCTGTCGAACGCATCATCGCGGGCAGGCTGCCCGGTGCTCTCAACCACCCCTACAAAGAACAGAGAGACCCCGGCCTGAACAACCTCAAGAAAGAACTGCTGGAGGACCTTGGAGAAAAATTCAGCAGCGCTGATATTCTGGCAGTTTACGATAACGCCATCCGCGCCGAACTCAGGAATAACATACTCAAAAACGGGCGGCGCACCAGCGGCCGCAATCTGACACAGATCCGCCCGCTTTCCTGCGAGGTGGGGCTGCTGCCACGCGTGCATGGCTCGGGACTCTTTAACCGCGGCGAGACTCAGGCGCTCACCATCACTACTCTGGGCAGCATGCGCGACGAACAGAAGCTCGACGGGCTGGGCATTGCCGATACCAAACGTTTCATGCACCACTATAACTTCCCGCCCTTCTCCACCGGCGAGACCAAGCGCGTGGGCACCCCGGGACGTCGCGAGATAGGGCATGGAGCCCTGGCCGAAAGGGCGCTGGCGCCGGTCATCCCGCCCGAAGCGGACTTCCCCTATACCATCCGCCTCGTTTCCGAGATTATGAGCTCCAGCGGCTCAACCTCAATGGCTTCGGTTTGCGCCTCCACGCTATCTCTGATGGACGCCGGCATACCCATCAAAGCGCCGGTAGCAGGCATTTCGATGGGCCTCGTGACAGGCGAGAACGGCGAGTACGCCGTGCTTACCGACATCGAGGGCATTGAAGACAACTACGGCGACATGGACTATAAGGTGGCCGGCACGGCAGTGGGCATCACTGCGCTGCAACTCGATATCAAGCTCAAGGGCGTCAGCCTGGAGATACTCGAAAAAGCCATGTACCAGAGCCGCGAGACACGCCTGTTCATACTGGAGACGATGCGAAGTACAATCGCTCAGAGCCGGGCTGACCTTTCCAAGTACGCCCCGCGCATGTACAAGATGGTCATCGACCAGGAAAAGATAGGCACGGTCATCGGTCCCGGCGGCAAGACCATCCGCGCCATCACCGATGAGTCCAAGGCCACGGTGGATATCGCCCCCGATGGTACCGTAATAATCGGCGCCATCGATGAAGGCTCGGCCAAGAAGGCCATGAAGATGATCGAGGACCTGACCCGCGAGATCAAGGTGGGCGAGATATTTACCGGCAAGGTTGTGCGCATCATGAATTTCGGCGCATTTGTTGAGCTCCTGCCCGGCAAGGACGGCATGGTGCACGTCTCGGAACTGGCCGACCGCCGCGTGGACAAAGTTGAAGACGTAGTCAAGATAGGCGACCAGATACAGGTCAAGGTTATCGAAATTGATAACCAGGGACGCATCAACCTTTCGAGGCGCGTCCTCTTGGCTCCCGCTGAAGGCGGCGCAGCTGAAAACAGTGGTGCTCCTCCATCCCGTCCGCAGGGCGGGCGCCCGCCATACCGGCCACGCTAAATAAACAATCAGGCGAGGAAATGCCATGTCTAAAATAAGAGTCATGGTAAACGGCGCCTCAGGCAAGATGGGGCAGACGGTGATTGCCGCGCTCTCCCAAGAGCCTGATATGGAAATCGTGGGAGGCGTTGATATCTCAGCGCCCGCTGACAGTATCACGCTATCCGGCGGTCATTCTGTTCCGCTTTCAAAAGACCTCGACAGCCTGCTCGACGCCGTCAAACCCGACGTGGTGGTCGATTTCAGCACGGCCAAAGCCATTCTGCCGCTGGCGCGCGCCACTTTTAAGCACGGCGTGCGGCTGGTCAGCGGAACGACCGGTCTCTCCCAAGCCGAACTTGCCGAGATCGACACGCTGGCTAAACAGCATAAAGTGGGGGCCATCGTGGCATCCAACTTCGCTATCGGCGCTATCGTCATGATGCACCTGGCGAAAATTTCAGCCAGATATTTCGACTCCGCCGAGATCATCGAAGAACATCACCAGCACAAGCTGGACGCACCATCGGGGACGGCTCTCTCCACCGCCCGGGCCATGGTGTCATCTCGCGGCAAGCCTTTCGTAACGCCAGAGCAGAAAGAAGGCGTGCAGGAGAGCCGCGGCCAGAAACTGGACGGCATCGCCATCCACAGCGTCAGGCTGCCGGGCATCGTCGCCCGCCAGGAGGTGCTGCTGGGCGGCATGGGGCAGACGCTCAGTATCAAGCACGACGCCATCAGCCGCGACTGCTATATGCCGGGCGTCATGCTGGCAGTAAGAGAGGTATCCAAACACACCGGCCTGATTTTCGGGCTTGATACTCTACTAAAGCTTTAGGAGGGCACATGAACGGATACAGGGTGGCCATCGTGGGCGCCACCGGGCTTGTCGGGGGAGAGTTTATCAAGGTCCTCGAGCAGCGTGGCTTCCCGGTGCGCACCATGCAGCTTTTCGCCTCGGACCGCTCGGCCGGCAAGAAGCTCTACTTCGACCACCAGGAGTACGAGGTCAAAGAGACCTCGCCAGACTCCTTCCGCGACGTGGATATCGCCCTCTTTTCGGCCGGAGCGGACATCAGCCGCTATTTTTCACCCATCGCTGCAAGAGCTGGCGCCGTGGTGATTGACAACAGCTCGGCCTTCCGCATGGAAGACGACGTGCCGCTGGTTGTCCCCGAAGTGAACGCCGAAGATATCAAAAAGCACAAGGGCATCATCGCCAATCCCAACTGCTCCACCATCCAGATGGTGACCGCCCTTTACCCGTTGCACAAAATCAACCCCATCAAGCGCATCGTGGTGACCACCTTTCAGTCAGTTTCCGGCACCGGCTCAGCGGCCATCGAAGAGCTGACGGCGCAAAGCAAGGCGGTTCTGGGCGGACAGAGCGTAGTGCCGCACGTATACCCTCACCAGATAGCCTTTAACACACTGCCTCATATTGATGTCTTTCTGGACAACGCCTACACCAAAGAGGAATGGAAGATGGTTGAGGAAACGCGCAAGATAATGCATGCCGAAGACATCCTGGTATCGGCCACCTGCGTGCGCGTACCCGTTTTCACCAGCCACAGCGAAGCGGTCAACGTGGAGTTCACCAACTCCATCTCCCCCGACGATGCCAGGCGCATACTGGTCCAAGCGCCGGGCGTGCGAGTGCTGGACGACCCCGCCATCAGTCTCTATCCGCATCCCTGGATGGCCGTCGGCACGGATGATACCTTCGTGGGGCGTATCCGCCGCGACGTCTCGCAGAGCAACAGCCTGGTCATGTGGATCGTGGCCGATAACATACGCAAGGGCGCGGCCCTCAACGCCGTGCAAATCGCCGAAGAGATGATACGGCGCGAATGGCTTAAACCGGGAGGTTAATATGAAAAGCGGCAAAGAGTTAGGCCGTCTCATCACGGCCATGGTGACACCGTTCGATTCTCATGGCGCCGTGGACTACGAGCAGGCCCGAAAGCTGGCCAAAGCGCTGATAGATTCCGGCAGCGACGGCATCGTGGTGGTGGGCACCACCGGTGAATCGCCCACCGTCACCTGGGAAGAAGAGCACCGTCTCTTCCGCGAGATTGAGTCGGTTATAGGCAAGAGCGGGGCGGTCATCGCCGGCACCGGCTCAAACTCCACAGAGGAAGCCCGCGAAAATACCATCCGCGCAGAAGAATGGGGTGTGGACGCCTGCCTGCTGGTGGTACCCTATTACAACAAGCCCACGCAGGAAGGGCTTTACCAGCACTTCAAGACCATCGCCGAGAGCACTGCGCTGCCCTGCATCCTCTACAACGTGCCTTCGCGCACGGTCACCAGCCTTGCGTCCGACACGGTTATCCGCCTGAGCAAGATAAAAAACATCGTGGGGCTCAAAGAAGCTTCCGGCGACATGGACCACACCGCCCGCGTCATCCGCGGCGTGGGCGAAATACGCGACGATTTCGTGGTGTGGAGCGGCAATGACGGCGACACCCTGCCCATGATGGCACTCGGCGCTTACGGCGTCATCAGCGTGGCCTCGCACCTGGTGGGCAAACAGATAAAAGAGATGATAGAGAGCTTCACCTCAGGGAATACCGCCAGGGCGGCTGAAATTCACCGTGACCTGGTGCCGCTGTTCAAGGACCTTTTTATCGTTTCCAATCCCATCCCGGTGAAGTACGCCCTCAACCACGTGGGCTTCCGGGTCGGCGGGGTGAGACTGCCACTAACTGAGCCGGATAAAAAGTCCGCCGACATCATCGTCAACACATTGAATAAGTACCACATTGATATAACAATATGAGGGGTGAATAAATATTAGCTTACATTAGATTGTTTAGATTGTTTACACAGTCTGTTTACCCAGTCATTTAACAAATGAGCCTGTGTTGTACTTAATTTAAGATTAAATTTATTGCCGGATGTTGGTCCTATTCCTATACGAAGTTCAATAAATCCTTCTAAATCTACGGGTCCGGGCGGATCATAAAGTACGTATTCTGTGATAATAGGCTCTTTTGTTTTCAGAACTAGAAGCTGTGTGTCTATATCTATTTCTTTATCATCTTTGAGATCTGCTTGCAATTTTATCTTAAGCGATTCCATTCTACTTTGCATATCCCCATTTTCATTGATCACATATACATAAAATTTCTTTTTTTTGATGTTAAGCTTTACCGTATCATAGAATTCGCCAAAATCGTTATCAAGGTTAGGAGTAATAACTCTTATATGATTAGCGTCACGCTCCCTTGACTCCAGTGCCTCATTATTTACGAACATAGTAGATGGTATTAGCTCAGATTTGGCTTTGCTCAGGAGACTAATATCTGAATTGAGATCTTTAGTAACCTCTTGTAGAACCTTTACGTTTTCATTAAGCTGATCGATTCTATTTTGAAACCAATTCTTAATAAAAAGGAGAGAAATAACGGTAACTAATATTCCCTCTACTGCAAGTATTAAAATGAAATTGATTAAAAGGTTAAAGTTCAAGCCCTCGGCCGACCTCCCAATTAATACAGCAGCCAATGTAATTATTACAGCAAAAAGGCTAACAAGTAGAGCCCCTATTTCATTTTTCCCCTTATTCTCCATCTTCGAACCGCCTTATCTGCCGCTCATGCAATACATTATCTTTTGTAATTCCAAGTTCTTTACATATTCCCATAAATGTTTGGGATAAATCCTTATCTCTGCATGAAAACAAATCTACTGCAGCTATGCCTACATCAGAATAAGAGTGCACAGAAAAATGACTTGAGTCCAACAAGAGAAAGGCTGTTAAGCCAGGCTGTTTTGGCGGTTTGAATATATGTGAATTGCTAGCAACAATTTCAAGCCCTAGTTCCTGGCTTGCATTTATAAATGCCTTAAGCCAACCTGGGGCATCTAAACAAAGGGCTTCATCAAGATTTACTAAATCCGCGATGAGGTGTCTTCCGGCAATCTTCGTTTTTGACACGATTACCCCTTTCATTGTACATAATAATATAGCACTAATGTCAATACGTGTGGTCCTTCCATCAACATCTAGGCAAGGGATCTTCTGCGCAATCGGGTCTTATATCGAAATGACTAGCCATTATCGCGCTCATCCGCTATCTTTAGACTAGAATCCTCTAAGTATGTCCCTTATCATAATGACAATCACAAATTTATGAGAGAATGACTATTTTAAGCGTACATGCAAATAATCTCGTTCCAATAGATGCCTCACTTATTTTGTCGGCTTCTTTCACCTGCCAGCGCGCCTTCGCCGATGATCCCATGACGGCATATCTCATTCCAGATGAGAAAAAACGTACCAACCTGCGCTATGCCTTCGAGATGGTCTTGCGCATCGCCGCTCAAGGCGGGGCTGAGGCCTACACGACTTCTCCGCTATGCGAAGGGGTAGCCATCTGGATGCCCGCCGGGGCCAAGCAGACGCCTTGGTATGCTCCTGCAGGCGGGATACCCGCTTTTGCCGCTACGCTGCGGCTGGCGCTATCTCCTGCTGGACGGCAGGAGCCTGGCCTACTGCGAAAAACTCAAGAAAAAGTACGCCCCGGCGCGTCACTGCTATCTGGCCGCCCTCGCCGTAAACCCTCTACACCAGGGGAAGGGCTTTGCCAGTTTACTTCTCAAACCAATGCTGGCGAAACTCGACGCCGATAAGATGCCGTGCTACGTCGAAACGCAGAACATGAAAAACGTTGCCATGTACCAGCACTTCGGCTTCAAGCAGGTGCATGAGACCTGCATGCCGGGCGGCAATTATCCGCTTTACTTGATGTTACGCGGAATCTGAGCTCCTAAGTTTTTAATCCTCGGTTTGCTACCTCGTCGGTTTCTTTATTTCATACTTTGCCATTACCATCCTTTTATTCAATTCTAGCGCTTAGGAAAGTAATTCACGGCTATTAGACTCTCTATATCTCTTTTTATTTACCTATTCCTCACGTTTATATTTGCTTATATCCGTTGTGATGCGTACTCTTACGGAGTAGAATACTCGCAACCTGTTTTAACGCGATAATAAAAAGGAGGGGTAAAGCAAGTGATTGACTACCAGGCTGCTCCCACGCCTCCCGTAAAAAAGACGGGTGGCAACCCGCTCATGCTCATTGTCTCGGGCGTTCTCGCAGTAGTGCTCATTGCCGTGGGCGTGTTATACGTCATGGAAATGGGCAAATTGAAAAAGGCTAACGATAACATCGCCAGCCTTGAAACCAACGTCACCAGCCTCGAAGGGCAACTGGCAACGGAGAAAGCCAGCGTTGCCTCTCTCCAGACGCAACTGGCCGCGGAGAAGGCCAATGTCGCCACCTTGCAGACGCAGCTTGCTACGGCCAAATCCGACCTCACGGCATCCCAGGCAAAAGTTACTAGTCTGACCGCCGAACTGGCTACCGCAAACGGTAAAGTAACGACTTTGACCGCCGACCTGGCGACAGCTAACGGCAAAGTCACCACAACTCAGGCCAGTTTGGACAAAGCCAATCTAGATTTGGCTGCTGCTTTGGTCACAAATACCACGCAGGCGGCTACTATCAAAACAATTCAATATCCAAGGCATTTTAATTCATATGCCGAGTTAACCAACTTTCTAGCTCAAGACGATACGAATACAAATCCCGCATATTCAGGATCTGCAAATATCAAAGCCTACATCCTGGAAGTCAAAGCGCTGAGGGCTGGTTTCATATTACCGGCTTATATCACATGGGATACTTACTATATATATCTCAACAACATCGCTCTCGTGGGTGACAGTCTCTACAAAGTCACCCCGTCCACCGATGCGGTAACATACCAAGTAGCTTTTGCAACCGCACCTCCTTCTTATCCGATACCATTGCCATAACTCCGTTGTAAAAAGTTTTTTTGGGGGGGGGGGTAAAAGACTTATTATTACCCCCCCATTTCCTTTACGTTATGGTAACAATCGATTGCGTTGATATATTATGTGTACTAAAATGCAACAAATATGGAGATTCTAAAACTGGTGGTTGAATTTATCAAAGAGCATCACCCAGCCGCAGGGGCATTGATAAAAGACTATACCAGGTTTATCCTGAGCGCAGACGGGAAACGACTGCAAGGATATAGTAGCGCGGTATTTACCGGAGACAATTGGAACATCAGCATTGGGCACGCAGTAACACCGTTAACCATTTATCAAGTAAAGGCAGATTACAACAATGGCGAAATCGTGTGGACCGGTCAAGTTATAAACGGGCAGGTAGAGGAAAAAGGTTATGGGAAATTTTTTCCGGAATAAATGGTTGCGCCGTAAACCCAACCGCGGACGGAGGCCTAATACTCCAATAATCGGTCTTTTTAACAGACTCCGCCTGATCGCTTTATCATTTCTGATCGTTTCTAGCTTCGTTCCATCTCATAGTTATATCTATGCAGCATCTTCCCCCACCCATCCCGTGATGAGGTTCACCGCCGAAGAGCGGAAGCAGCAAAACGAAATGGCGTTGAATGCCCCCCTTGCCGTTATAGATGAAGAAATCAGGAAATTTCTCGAAACCAAACTGGACGGGAGCGCGCTGAATTTGCTCTCACGCATATCGTACGTGCCACAGGAGCGCGATCAGGGCCTCAATGGCTCGTGCTGGGTATGGACAAGCACCGGGATTATGGAGATCGCGCTTAACGTTCAGAGCGGTGTAGGTGTAAAGGAACGCCTTTCGATACAGTACCTCATGTCTAATTACAACGGCGGTTCAGGCCCCAACTGGGCCGGCAACGGCGGCACTGCCATAGCCTTTGCCAACTTCTATAATGCCAAGAAAATGGTAATCCCCTGGTCAAACTTGAATGCGAACTACCAGGACCACAATAGCACTTCGGGCACGAGGGTGCCGGCCAGCTCGATCTCAACCACTCCCAATTACGCGTTGACCTACGTCGGCGTCTCACGTATTCCAACCTATGGAATAAGCAATGAGTCAGCGATACTTAATATCAAGACCATCTTGAATCAGAACAAAGGCATATATTTTGGATTTTATCTGGCCAATGCCACTGACTGGACACAATTCCATAGTTTTTGGAATACACAGCCGGAATCAGCCCTGTGGAGCGGCGGTTATTCCGCTGGCAAGGTGTGGGACGACGTTACGGGGGGCGGCCACGCTGTTCTATGCGTGGGATACAATGACAGCGACCCCGATCCCAGCAAGCACTATTGGATCATGCTGAACAGCTGGGGAGCTACCTCCGGACGGCCCAATGGCCTGTTCCGTATCCCCATGGAGTACAACTACAGCGTTGCCGATTCGACCGGAGACTATACCACAGCGTGGTGGACCATCACCCCGACTTATGCGGCGGTGGTGCCCATGATCCCAAAGCAGGCGTCGCTGCCTTCATTGCCATCGACTTTTACTAACCCCAAAGACCCGTCTCCGTGCATCTGGTAATCAATAGATCACCAAACCTGGCTGTATGCAAACAACCATGGAATAAGTGGAGGATAAATGGAAGACTTAGCCACACTTGAAAAGAAAACCATCGACGCTTTTATGGCGGGCGACTACCAAAAATCCAGGGATATGTGTTACAAGCTCATCAAGCTCGCACCCCACGATCCACGCTATTTTATCCATCTGGCCGAGTGCCATCAAAAACTGGGCGAATTGGGCCTGGCTGAAAAGTGCAGAACCATGGCTCAAGCCATGTCTTCGGTGGAGGCGCTGGGAATGACACAGACGGCACCCCTGCCGCTGGTTGGAGCAGAAGCTGCGCCGCCGACCGCGGCGAGCTACTCTGGCGGCGGTGCGGGAACCGGTCAATGGGCACCCCAGCCTCAGCCCGCACGCAGAAACTCAGCATGGATCGTGCTCAGCTCAATATTAGCCGTGGCTTTGATTATGCTCGGCGTATTTTACGCGCAGGGTGTTGGTAAGCTCAATGACGCTAATGCCCACATATACAACCTGGAAACGCAACTGGCAGAAGAGAAAGCCACCGTCGCCAGCCTCGAGGTTCAGCTCTCCGCCGAGAAGGCCACGGTCGCCAGTTTACAAACACAACTGACCGCCGAGAAGGCTAATGTGGCCGACCTGAAAACCAGGCTAACTGCGTCAGAAGGCAAGGTAACCAGCCTGACCGCCGACCTGGCTGCGGCTAACTCCAAAGTTGCGTCCACCCAGGCCAGCCTTGCTAAGGCCTACGCCGATCTGGCTGTATCCGCATCTAGCTTGAAACAGGTACAGGACCCGCGGCATTTCAACACGCTCGCCGAGTTGCAAACCTGGTTGGCCAAAGATGATACCAACACCAATCCTGCGTATACGGCTTCTTCATCATATGCGAAAGCTTTCATTCTGCAGGTAAAAGCCCTGCGTGACGGCTATTTGCTACCCGCTTGCCTGGACTGGGATGCTACCTACATATACTCGTGGAACGCGGCGGTTGTAGGAGGAGTGGCAGTGTCGGTAAACGCCAGCACGGATGTAATTACGACCGGGCCGACTTTCGGCAGTCCGCCGCCCTCCCATCCCCTGCCCATGCCTTAGTTTCGATTCTAACGACGAGGGGGGGCGACTTAGTCGCCCCCCTTTTTTATTGTTCTCCACTTATAGTTCATAATATCTATTTGGATTACGGATTTTTCGTGTATAATATTCCCTGTCTGCTTGAATGCAACAAAACAAAGGAGGAGTAAATCAAGTGATCGATTACCAGGCTACCCCCACACCCCCCGCCAAAAAGACGGGCGGCAATCCGCTCATGCTCATCGTCTCGGGCGTTCTCGCAGTGGCGCTCATTGCCGTGGGCGTGTTATACGTCATGGAAATGGGCAAGTTGAACAAGGCCAACGAGAATATCACAACCCTCGAGGCCAACGTCAGCAGCTTACAAGGACAACTGGCCACAGAGAAGGCCAACGTTGCCAGTCTCCAAACCCAACTGGCCACGGAAAAAGCTAACGTGGCTACCCTGCAAACGCAACTGACTACAGCCAAATCCGACCTGACTGCGTCGCAGGCGAAAGTTACCAGTCTGACCGCCGACCTTGCTACTGCAAACGGCAAAGTAACCAGTTTGACAGCCGACCTGGCGACGGCCAACGGCAAAGTCACCACAACCCAGGCCAGCCTGGACAAGGCCAATACCGACCTGGCCGCATCCAAGGCCACGAATACCACCCTTCAGACACAACTCACCGCCATACAGGCAAAATACCCTTTAAAGGATTTCCCGGACTATGCCACATTGAATACATGGGTTAAAGCGCACATTCAACCATACTCTGCTACATATGCACAATGGTATGTTAACGCAATGAAGGTTCAGACAGCAGCCATGAATGATGGATACTTCGTATCGACGGTTTATTATCCCAACACAGGCCAGGAGGTAATTAATATAGCGTTAGCCGGGACAACACTATATTGGTTTGACCCGGAAATTGGAACAATTTACAGTTACCTAACATCACTCGGACCAATAAGCAGATAAGAACGATAGAAACCGAAGGGTAGAGCTATACCGCCAGTACACTATCAAGCATAATATCTGAATGGAAGAGGGAGTGCTAATCACACTCCCTCTTTTTTACCGCATAAAGCCTGATTAAATTAACGCTTTTAGCTCGATGACCTGTTCTCGCGATGGGCCGCAGCAGGCCATATTCACCGAACATCCCATCAGTTCCTCGATGCGCTTGACATACTTCTGCGCCTCTTTGGGCAAATCCTTAAAGCGGCGCACGTGGGTAATGGGTTTGCCCCAGCCAGACAGTTCCTCATAAATTGGCCTGCATTTTTCCAAGTCTGCGACGCTGGCAGGGAAATAGTCGATGCGCTTGCCGTTAAGCTCGTAACCCGTGCATATCTTCAAAATGGGAATGGTGTCGAACACGTCCAGCCTGGTGAGCGCCACGCCGGTCAGGCCGTTGATGCGGCAACTGAAACGCGCGGCCACGGCATCGAACCAGCCGATGCGTCGCGGGCGTCCCGTGGTGGTGCCGTACTCATGCGCGATTTCGCGGATTTTTTGCCCGGTTTCATCCTCAATCTCAGTAGGCATGGGACCGTTGCCGACGCGCGTGCAATACACCTTAAAAATGCCCAGCACGCGGTCTATGCGGTTGGGCGCGATACCGGCTCCCAGGCATCCCCCAGCGGTAAGCGGGGAAGACGACGTGCCGTAGGGATAGGTGCCGAAATCGGGGTCGAGCAGTGCCCCCTGCGCGCCTTCCAGGATGACCAGTTGTTTCTTTCCCAGAGCCTGGTCGAGCAAAGCGGCTGTATCTTTAATAAACGGGGAAAGAAAGTCCGCATACTCGCAATACTTAGAGTAGATTTCATCCAGAGATATGGGAGGCACGCCATATACCTTTGTAAAAAGCGTGTTCTTGCCCTCGAGCACCATGGCCAGCCGTTCTCTAAGCGCCGCCTTGTCCAGCAAGTCGCAGGTGCGAATGCCCAAACGGCTGGCCTTGTCGGCAAAGGCCGGTCCTATACCGCGCTTGGTGGTGCCCAGGGCCTTGCCGGCGCGGGATTTTTCTTCGAGCTCGTCCAGCAGGATGTGATACGGCATTACCAGATGCGCCCGGTCGCTGATGGCCAGGCGGCTGGTGTCCACGCCGGACTTGTTGAGCCCGGCGATTTCACTCATAAGCACGGACGGATTAATGACTACGCCGTTGCCGATGACGCACAATACGCGACTTGAAAAAATGCCGGCGGGCACCAGATGCAGCTTGAACTCCCCGAGATGATTGATAACGGTGTGGCCGGCGTTATCGCCACCGGAAAAGCGCACCACTACATCGGCTTTCTCGGCAAGCTGGTCCACCACCTTGCCTTTGCCTTCATCTCCCCATTGGCCGCCGACTATCGCTAGAACAGGCATGACTTCCCCCTTTTCTTGACCCCTCAAACCACCAGCATCATATCGATTTTTTTATCATTTTTCCGGCCGCAGCTTGCGCCAGACAATAAATAATCTCTGGGCTGCCGTGATAAGGCTCAACGCCGACACGACGGACAGGGCAATGATAAGCTGGTTGAATATGAGCCCCAGCGCTATGACGATGACGCGCTCGGTGCGCGTGAACCAACCCTCTGAGCATGCGACTCCCATGCCTTCGGCGCGGGCGCGGATATAGCTCACGGAAAACGAAAATATTAAAGCGGCTCCTGCCAGCACAGCACCTGGTGCCGAGCCGTCGCGAGCGAAAACAAAAATAACTCCGAGTAGCACCACTCCTTCGGAGAGGCGGTCCAGGGTGGAATCCAGCACCGCGCCGAACCGGCTGACCCTCCTCGTCTGGCGTGCCAGAGCGCCGTCAAAAGTGTCCATCAGGCCGGCCACCAATACGCCGATGCCACCCCACAACAGATGGTGCGCGGCAACGAGGGCGGCTGCCCCGCAGGCCAGCAGAAAGCCCAGCCAGGTGAGGAAATCAGGCGTGAACGGCATGTGCGCCAGCAGCCTCGCTACCGGAGTGGTAAAGCGCACGGAAATACTTCTGCGCCAGTTAGGATCAGACATGTTTCAATCCTGTTAGACCGGTGTCCCGGCTGAAATTTTACTAGGAGCGCACGCTTTTGACGTATCGGCCAGCGGAGAAACCTGCTGGTAGTAATCCAGAACTCGGCGAGCGACCAGCGGCCAGTCATAACTCTGTACGGTTTTCAATCCGTTTGCGCCAAGCTTACCGCGCAATGAACCGTCTTCGATGAGACGCTTCAAGGCTTCCGCCAGCGCCTTGATGTTCTTCGGCGGGACCAGCAGCCCCTGCTCGCCGTGCGTTACCACGGAGGCATAACCGTCGTTGGAAGTAGCCACGATGGGCTTACCCAGCGCCATGGCTTCCAGAAGTACAATACCGAAGCTCTCCTTGCCGGTAGCCGGAGCGCAGAATATGTCCGCCGTCTGGTAGTAGCGCGGCAGTTCCTCATAGGGGACGCCCCCGGTAAAAACCACGTCTTTAAGACGGCTGAACCTGACTTTGAATTCGTACCTGCGGCGCAAATTTACGCCGGGGCCGACGATAATCAGGCGGATGTTGGGATATTTCTTTTTCAGCCTGGCGTAAGCATTCAGGAGATAGTTGCACCCCTTGCGTTTTTCCAGCCGACCGACGAATAGAATATTTATCTTGCCGTCGTCGTAACCGGGCATGGGTTTGACGCCCGGATGAAAACGCTTGAGGTCAACCCCGTTGGGTATTACGGTGAATTCGCCGTCGACGTACTTGCTGGCATAGGCCTTGGCCGGCGTGGAAACGGCAATGCGCCCGGCGAGTTTGCGGTTACGGCGTTTGAGCAGGATGGTTGTAATCGGCCAGCCTAACTCATAGCCTGGGCTGCCGGAATAGGCATGAAAGGTGCCTATATTGATGCCGCTTGAAAAACGCAGCACGGCGCTGCACAGCATGGGCATAAACGGCTCGTGCAGGTGCACCACATCGAACTTTTCACTCTTGAGTACGCGCTTGATGTCCGGCGCCAGATGCAGCGACAGGCTGATGCGGCTGATGGAGCCGCTGCTGGGTACCGGGCGCGGTTTGCCTATCGGGATAAAGCGGTTTCCCAGCGCGGCCACTTTTTTACGTGAAGCGGGAGCGATTATGCGAACGTCATGTCCCAGCCTGGTGAACTCTTCGTCCAGGGCGCGGATGTGGTTGATTACCCCACCGGGATGGGCAAAATCATAGGGCGATATCAGCGCTATCTTCATCCGTGCCGCCAGCCATCGGTATGCGGTCTGGTTGTGCCCGAATCGCTCAGGATTTGGACGAAGCCTCTGCGGATTTGGCGGGTTTCGACAACTCCGTGATATATGCCTGCACCATGCTGTGTGCCTCGTCGTCGGTGTATTGCACCGGCGGAGATTTCATGAAGTAGGACGACGGAGCGGTGAGAGCGCCCTTGAGGCCGCGGTCGAGCGCCAGCTTGGCGCAGCGGATGGCGTCGATGACCACGCCGGCCGAGTTAGGGCTGTCCCATACCTCGAGCTTGGTTTCCAGTAGCAACGGCACATCGCCGAAGGTGCGGCCTTCCATGCGGATGTGGCAGAACTTGCGATCCAGAAGCCAGGGAACGTAATCCGAGGGGCCGACATGCACGTCGTCGGGGTCCATCTTGTAGTTGAGCTGCGAGGTGACAGCATTGGTCTTGGATATTTTCTTGGATTCCAGGCGCTCGCGTTCCAGCATGTTGAGGAAGTCGGTATTGCCGCCGAAGTTGAGCTGGTAGGTGCGCTCCAGCTTGACGCCGCGGTCCATGAAAAGGCGGGTCAGCACGCGGTGCACGATGGTGGCGCCCACCTGGCTCTTGATGTCGTCGCCGATGATGGGCAGGCCCTTACTTTCAAATCTCTGCTGCCAGTATTTTTCGCGGGCGATGAAAACGGGGATGCAGTTTATCATGGCGCAGCCGGCTTCGAGTATCTGTTCTACATACCACTTGGTGGCTTCCTCGCTGCCCACCGGCAGGTAGTTGATGACCACGTCGGTCTTGGTCTCTTTGAGGATTTTAACGATGTCGGCGGTGGGGCCGGGGGCTTTCTCGATTATCTGGGAGAGATACTTGCCCAGCCCGTCGTGCGTCATACCGCGCTCGACCTTGACGTTCAGGCTGGGAACGTCGGCGAACTTGATGGTGTTATTGGGTTTGGTGAAGATGGCCTGCGAAAGGTCTTTGCCCACTTTATTCTTGTCGATATCGATAGCGGCCACGAAATTGATATCGCTGATGTGATAGCCGCCCAGGTTGACATGCATCAGGCCAGGGACAAAATCGACATCCTTGGCCTTCTTGTAGAAAGTGACGCCCTGCACCAGCGAGGAGCAGCAGTTGCCGATACCGATAATGGCAACGTTAATTTTTCCCATCTATGATTTACCTCCTGAACAATAAGATTTCAGGACTGACGCCTGAAATAAGAAGACAATACGTAACTGGCAACCTATGAAATATACCCGTTAGCAGGTTGAATGTCAAGGGTTTGGCCTGTTTTCAGGCGCGACTTGAGGCTGATGGAATACCTTTTGCGGACGCCAAAGACTGCTGAGCGGCTCGAACACAAGGAGCGCGATAAACGTCCCCTCTTTATCATAAGCCCTCATCCGGGACGTATCCCCGGGAATATCGAGGGGCAATCCTACGCCGCAGTGCACCGCTGTTACCTGTTCCTCATTGAGGATGACCTTTTTCCAACGGGACAGAACGACATCCATCGGCTGCAACGCGTCGCTCAGTCTTCGGGAGGCAGCCAATTCTTCCAGTTGTTCGAGCGTGACCGCATCCTTTATGTCAAACGGGCCATAGGCGGTGCGTATGAGGCCTTTGAGATGCGCCCCACAACCGAGCGCCACCCCCAGGTCGTGCGCCAGCGAGCGGATATAAGTTCCCTTGCTGCATTCTACATCCAGCGTAACGCAGGGTGGTTGAAATGAGACGATATCCAGGCGGTATATCGAGATAGGGCGGCTGTCGATTTCAACGTTTTTACCCTCACGGGCCAGTTTATACATAGGCTGGCCTTGATGTTTGAGCGCGGAATACACCGGAGGGACTTGAAGAATCTCCCCTCTGAATTTTTCAAGAGACGCTTCGACGCTCTCAAGCGTAATATTTGATGTATCGGAAGTGTGCGTGATTTTGCCTTCGGCATCGTAGCTTTCGGTGGAAACACCGAGTTCGACAACAGCGCGGTAATCCTTGGAATACTCCATGAGGTATTCGGCCACGCGGGTTGCCTGGCCGAGGAAAACAGGTAAAACTCCCGAGGCCAGAGGGTCGAGAGTGCCGCCATGTCCTGCTTTGGGTGCATGGGTGAGGCTCTTGACCCTGGCAACGACTGAGAAAGAGGTGGGGCCTGAAGGCTTGTGGATATTGAGAATACCGTCCATTATAAAACCCTAAGCACCAAGCACCAAATTCTAAATAAATTCAAATGAACAAATGTCTGAATCTTTGAATTTTGAACTTTGATATTATTTAGGATTTAGATATTGGGATTTAGAATTTACTTTTCAGCGGGCGGTTTGACCTTGTCCAGCAGTTCGAGGATGTGCGCGCCGTGCTCGATGGATTCATCCCATTGGAAATCCAGATCGGGAACTACACGCATCCGTAAATTCTTGGCAAGCTCGCCACGCAGAAACCCGGCGGCGCTGCGGAGGGATGCCAGGACGGCATCTTTTTCCTCCAGCCCCCCCAGGCTGCTGACGAAGACTTTGGCATATTTCAGGTCGGGAGCGATATCGACCTCGGTGATGGAAATCAGCCCCGTTGAAAGCCGGGGGTTTTTTACCTCAAGGCGCAACAGGTCGCTCAACTCGTGTCTCAGCAGGCTATTGAGCCGCTCCAGACGATAAGCCATTTAAATAGCCACCTTCTCTTTGCGGTAAAATTCCAGGACATCGGCCACCTGGAAGCTGTTGAAGTTGTTGAGGCCGATGCCGCACTCGTAGCCGGTGGCCACCTCGCGCACGTTTTCCTTGAAACGCCTCAGGCTGAGAACGGTGGTATCGGCGACAACCTTGTCGCCGCGTTTGACCCGCACCTGAGAGTCGCGGCGGATCTTGCCCTCGGTAACGTACAGGCCGGCGATCTGCGTCTTCTTGGCGCCGGGGAAGACCTCTTTGACCTGGGCGCGCCCGTCAATAACCTCTTTAAACTCGGGTTCGCGCAGACCTTTGAGCGCCCTCTCGACATCGTCGATAAGCTCGTAAATGATGAGATACTGGCGGATGTCGATGCTCTCTGAATCGGCCAGTTTCTGAGCGTTGGACTCTACGCCGGTATTGAAGGCGATGACTATACCCTTGGAGGCAATGGCCAGGTTGACATCATTTTCATTGACGTTGCCGCTGGCGGCATGAACGATGTTGACCTTGATTTCGGAGGTGCTGAGGCGCTCCAAAGAGTTTTTGATAGGTTCCATGCTGCCCTGCACATCCACTTTCAAAACAACAGGTAATTCTTTGACCTGGCCGGCGTTAATCTGGTCGAAAAGATTGGAAAGGTTGACAGGCTTGGCCACCTGCGCCGTTTCTTTCATGTGTTCTTCTTCCAGCACCCTGGCCTGACGCTCGCCAGTGACTACGGTCAGGGAGTCTCCTACCTGCGGCACGCTGTGAAGCCCCAGGATTACCACGGGGGTGGCCGGAACTGCTTTCCTGAGCTGCTTGCCGGCATCGTTGAACATGGCCTTGACCTTGCCCGATGTAGTCCCCACCACCACCATATCGCCGGTGCGCAAAGTGCCGTCATGCACCAGCACGGTGGCCAGCGGCCCCTTGGTCTTGTCCATGCGGGCTTCGATGACGACGCCTTTGGCAGGCACGGCGGGATCGGCGCGCAGATTTTCCATTTCGGCTACCAGGAGGATGTTTTCCAGCAGTTCTTCTATGCCCTGCCGGGTTTTGGCGGAAGTAGGCACGGCAATGGTCTCGCCGCCCCACTCCTCGATTACCAGTCCGGCTTCGGCCAGCTGCTTTTTAACCACATCCGTGTTGACACCGGGCTTGTCCATCTTGTTGATGGCTACGATGATGGGTACTCCGGCTGCCCTGGCGTGAGCTATGGCTTCCAGCGTTTGCGGCATGACGCCGTCATCCGCCGCCACCACCAGGACGGTGATATCGGTCACCTGGGCGCCGCGAGCGCGCATGGCCGTAAAAGCCTCATGGCCCGGGGTATCCAGAAAGGTTATCTTTTGTCCCTTGACTTCCACCTGATAAGCGCCGATGTGCTGTGTAATGCCGCCGGCCTCGCCTTCCATGACGTTCGACTGGCGGATGGCGTCCAGGATGCGCGTCTTGCCGTGGTCCACATGCCCCATGATGGTGACCACCGGCGGACGGGGTTTCAGGTTGCCGGATTCCTCAGCCAGTTGCTGCTGCTTTTTAATCTCGGAGATAACGCTGGCCTTGCGCGCTTCCTGCGCCTGAGGATGAACGTCGAAACCCAGACCCGCGGCCACCCTGGCCGCCATTTCGTAATCGATCACCTGGTTGATGTTGGCCATCAATCCCTGCCGCATCAGCTGTTTGATAATATCGACAGGCGTGGATTTAAGCATATCTGCCAGTTGCCGGACGCTAATGGTACGCGGCAGTTCCAGCCTGGGTAATTCAGACCCGGCGGTAACCTGTTTTTCAGCCTCAGCCACTAGCCACCCCCTATCAGGCTCCGGCCTTCGGCCAGCAGCCTCTCACGCTCGTCAGGAGCGATGTTGGTTTTCAGCACGTAATCCAGACGATTGCTATTCAGGCACGCCTGCCAGCAATCGGGATTGGAGCAAATGTAGGCTCCACGTCCAGCCAGCCGCCCGCGCGGGTCGATGCCCACCTTCCCATCGGGAAGCCGGACGATGCGAGTCAGCTCGCGTTTGTCCTTTACCTGTCGGCATGACACGCAGGTCCGCTGGGGGGCACGCCGGCTAGATTTCTTCGTCTGTGTCATAAATATCCGAGCCGCGGCGCGCTTTCTTCAAGCGTATGCCGTCTTCGGCGGTTTCCTTGCCAGTCTTCTTTTTCTTTTTCTTGTCTTTGCTGGCAGCTTCCGGCGTCACGACTGCCGGTATCAGGATGTCCTCGGCAAAGCGCAGCCCCTTGGCTGCCCTGGCAGGGGCAGCAGTGGTGACGCCAGCCAGTACTGGCGCTGGCTCGGCCGCTACAGCCGCGGGTTCCTCGCCAGTCTCAGCCCTTTCTGCGGCGACTTTGGCGGCTTTGACCGTCTCAACCTCAGCCTTTTCTTTCTCAGCGTCGGTGGCGCTCTTGATATCGATACGCCAGCCGGTCAGCTTAACCGCCAGGCGCACGTTCTGGCCTTCCTTACCGATGGCCAGTGAAAGCAGCCTGTCCGGAATGACGGCAATGGCGGATTCGCGTTTTTCGTCAACTTTAACTGCCACTACCTGTGACGGTGAAAGAGCATTGGCAATAAAGATGGCGGGGGCGGGGTTCCAGTTGACCACATCTATCTTTTCGCCGCCCAGTTCGCTTACGATGTTCTGGATGCGAATGCCGCGCAGGCCCACGCAGCAACCTACGGCGTCCACGCCTTCCTGCTTGGCGGCTACTGCCACCTTGCTGCGGAAACCAGCTTCCCTGGCGACGCTTTTTATTTCCACAGTGCCGCTGAATATCTCCGGCACTTCCAGTTCCAGCAGCCGTCTCAACAGGTTGGGGTGCGAACGCGAAACAATGAGCATCGGCCCCCTGGCGGACTGCGCCACCTCTACCAGATAGACGCGCAGTCTCTGCCCGGCCCTGTAGTGTTCGGCGGGAGACTGCTCGGTGGAGGGCATGACCGCCTCGGTGCGGCCGAGGTCGATGAAAACCTGCTTTGGCTCGACCCGTCGCACCACGCCTGAAACTATATCACCGGCCTTGCCGGAAAACTCGTCGAAAATAGCGCTGTGCTCGGCCTCGTGCAGCCGCTGCAGGATGACCTGCTTGGCCGTCTGGGCCGCGATGCGCCCGGCGTTCTGCGGTGTGGACTCGACGTTGATGATGTCGTCCACCTTGGCATCTTTCTTAAGTTTTTTGGCCTCGGCCAGCGTGAGTTCGGCGCGCGGGTCGGTGACCTGTTTCACCACCGTTTTTTCCGCCCAGACCTCCACCTTGCCGGTGGCAGGGCTGATTTTTACCGAGACCACCTGGTTGGGAGCAAAATTGTTTTTGCGGTAAGCTGACGCCAGGGCCGACTCAACGGCCGCCAGCACAACCTCCTTGGAAAGACCCTTTTCCGCCGATAATTGCGTGATGGCTAGCAAGAAATCGCTTTTCATCTCTTATCCAGACCTCCAGCATCTCTGTTTGCCATACAACAAAAAAGTGGGCTTGAACCCACTTCCGTGCCCATCTTATACTATGTTAAGTATAGCACAGTCCGATATGACATGCAATAGTACGTTGTATTCTCCGTAAATATCCGACAGTCTTACCTCCTGTCGGCAATGTTTAATGGAGTCCTCATCCCCAGGCCCAGGTGTGGCCTGTGGTAATGAT
>QZJY01000057.1 GCA_003597995.1 Dehalococcoidia bacterium | reverse complement strand
GAACAGCAGTTTGCACAACTTCTGCACCTGATCCCCCTGCTGCCCGAGATGCTGTATCGGCTGACCGTCGGCCGGGCCCCCGTACTGCATTGAAGATCCTCAATATTGGGGACCTGCACGCGAACTGGAACTGGCCGTACAGCCGGCTAGATGTGAATGGTCTGCCCACACGGGTCAACGACCTACTCAACGTGCTGGGACAGGTGGAGCGCATACTGGTTGGACGAGATGTGGAAACGCTCGTGTTGGGTGGGGACATCTTTCACCGCCGGCACTTTATTAGCTTCCGGCTCTACAATGCCATTTACCGGGCGCTGGAGCGGTTAACCGAACGAGTAGTGGAAACGATCATCGTGCCGGGCAATCACGATTTCGAGGATGGTGTAGAGCACGCGCTGTATCCACTCAAACACCTACCGAATACGACCCTCGTCGAACAGGCCGAACAGATCGACATTTTAGGTGGCGTGGCCACCTTTATTCCCTTCCACCCAGATCCGGCAGTGATGGTCAAAGCCTTTGACGCCGCCGAGAGTGAATTCATGGTCTTTAGTCACTACGCCGCCGAAGGGGTAGAGCTGGAATCCGACTACTGGCTGGAGGCGCCCCTGAAGTTGGGTGAGCTGGGCCGCTTCCCCCGGGTGTTCTTTAACCACGTGCACAAGCCCTCTGTGCAGCGGAACTATCGCGTGGTTTACGTGGGGGCCCCGATGCACTTCGACTTCGGGGACGTCGGTTCCCGCGGGGGGGTGCTGATTGACGACCACGGGTACGAACGGGTAACCTTTACCGCCCCCGTATTCGTCACATCGAAGTGGCCGAAGCTTCCCGTCGCGCCCCCAGAAGGCGGTTACTTGCGCATCGTGGCCGTGCCGAAGGAGAAGTTGGAAGAAGCACAGCACGCAGCGAAAGGCTTGGGCTGGCTGGACGCCGTGCCGCTGCCCGCAGAGATTGTGCCAGAGGTAGAGAAATCGATTATGACAGCGTTGGCCGGGGGGCAGGCGATCTCGGAAGAGTTGCTCCGGCAGCGCGTTCGGGCAAAATGCCCTGAACTCAGTGCAGATGAGCAGGCGCAGATGGTGGAATTGGGCATGTACCTTTACCGGCAGGCCAGCAGGTGATGGGCAAGCTGAAACTCGTCGCAACACAGTTTCCAAAAGATTGGCCGCACTTCTGTAAAACGGTCTTGAAGGATCTGGATGTCGAGCCGGGAGAGCTAGCTGATTTCCTGGACCCTGCGGTGCGGGTGGACCTGCCGGTCGCGGTCTTGGCCGACCTGCGCACCGTGGCCGAACAGCTGGGTCCGGAGTGGACGTTGGGGCGCGTCATCTCCTACCTCGCGCTTCGGGGAGCAATGACTGTCACAGCGCAGGGAGAGCAGGCATCCACGTCGTAAGAAGTATTTGGCGTTGGGTAACGCGCAGGCCGTCACGGGCTTATGCCATCGGCTCGGTATACCTCGCTCTTACTCAGGAACGGCGCCGGACAGGCCGCAAGCAACCCTGGATGGATTGATGTGACGAATGACTTCAACACGTGCAACGTGGCATCAATATAAGGACCGCTGGTACCGCGATGCCCTGACGTGTGAAGTGTGCGGCACAGTAAAGCCGGTGCGGGCGGCACCGAGCGGCTGGTGGAAGCGATTTACGGTCACGCGCCGCACCCAGGTCCGTTGCCCCAGTTGCCCCCCTAAGCCCGCCAGCCCTATCCACCTGGAGTACCAGGAACCGCCGCTGACTAAGGCGCGCTACGACGAGATGGCGGCGTCCAATCTAATGTGGTCAGTGGAAGCAAAGAAAGCCTACGCCCTCGTGGATAGGATTCTTATTGCTGCGACGCGCCCCGCGCCTGACTCACGACTACACTGTTTGCGGCTGGTCGCATCCAATGGGCTCAAGGAACCGTGTCGCTTAGACCTTCCCGACGTGACGCCGTGCGCAGTGTGTCGGTATACCTTCTTGCGCGACACACTACGGGAACTTCGCGAGCGTGAAGTTCCTCGAACATCGGATCCACAGCTTCAACCGGATCCGCCGCCCGGTCACCCTTCCACTTAACCGCCCCGGAATTGTTCTCGTCGAGGGCGTCAACCTCGACACCCCCGGCGCCGCGGATAGTAACGGCGCTGGAAAGTCGCTCGTTATCGTCGAAACGCTTCTGTGGGCCCTCTTCGGTAAGATGGTCCGGTACGGCAATCGAGCAGTTACCGACGACGCCGCCCACCCCCTACGCGGCGCCGACGTCGAGGAGCTTATTCAACTTGATTCGGGGGCCGTTGTCCGCCTGCGTCGCGCCCGCACGGCCAAGGGTCACCCGAGTCTTGTAATTTCTACACTTGAAGAGCAGGGGGTGCCGCTGTCACGGGATGCGGCCGTGCGCGCCCGTGACACGGAGGCCCTGTTTGGTCTCGATTATGCCACCCTTTGCGCCGCGGTCGTGCTCAGCGGCGAATCGACGCTTGCACAGGCCGGCTTCTCCGGGCAGATGGCCGTGCTGGAGGCCGTGCTCAAGCTAGGCGAATTGAATGAGGCGGCAGCCCTGGCCGCAAAACACGCCGCGTCCCTCGAGAAGGAGCGGGCCACCGCCGCGGCGGTCGTACGGGAACGGGAGGCGGTGCATGTCGAGGCGGAGCGTTTCCTTGCGCACGTGCGCGCTGCCGCTACGTACGATTACGAAGCCGCCCTAGAGCGGCTTGAGGAACGACTACGGCAAGCGAAACACGCGCAGAGCCTCTTGACTAAGAGCGAACTCTCTTGTCGGGTGCGTAAGGCCGCCTACGACAAGGCCCAGCAAGAGGCGAATACACGTCTCGCAACCGTTCACCGTCTGGACGGGGAAATACGCTCCCTGGCCGCGCAGGACTTCTCAACTGCTTGCCCTACCTGCAAGCGACCGTTCGACAATGTTGCGGAGTTGAAAAAGCAGCGGAAAGCTAGTGAACGTCGGCTGGCGGGCTTGCATGCCGATCGCGCGGAGGCCGCTGAGCAGGCCCAACACACGACCGAGCAGGCCGCAAAGCTACAGGCCGCGCTACAGGCCGCCGAGCAGGACTACCGCCGGTTGGAAACCGCGGCGCAGGGGCAAGATGCCCTTGAACACCAAATGCGGGAGATTCATCGACAGCAGGAGGAACAGGCCGCGCATCGCCGACTCGCCGCCGAACAGGTGGAGCGCGCCGACGCCGCGTTGCGGGAAGCAAAGACTGAACTGAGCCTCAAGACGACGCTGTTGGAACGGGCGACGTTTTGGGTTAAGGAGTTTGGCCGCGACGGCCTGCAAGCCTATCTCTTTGCACAAGCATTGCCGGTGCTCAACCGCACCGCCGCCGCCGTCAGTCGCCGGCTGACTGGCGGCACAATTCACGTTGAGTTTAACTCGCTTCGCACCAGCCGCAATGAAGACCTCATTCGCATCAGCGGGGCCAGTGCCCCGACGTACGAGGGGCTGAGCCGGGGCGAAAAGGAACGAGTAAATCTCATCATCGCGTGGGCGCTGCGGGCCCTAGCCCGGTGGCGCATGCCTGAACCGGTGAACCTGTTAGTCTTAGACGAATGCCTCAGCGGTATTGATCCTACGGGGATGCGCGCTATCATTGACATGCTCCATGAAGAAGTCCACAACGGTGTAACCGTATTTGTGATTACACACAATCAGGACCAGAAGGCGCTGTTTCCCGGTGCCCGTGTGGTGCGTGTGACACGTTCCCAAGGCGAAGCGGAGGTCGAATGCCTCTAAGTGATCGGGAGCTGGACGACCTGTTTCCTGTGCTGTTTCCCAAGGCGCCCGACGAAGACCGGAAGCTTGTAAATCCCGCATCGGTTGACATCCGCATTGGTACTGACGCTTGGGTAGAAAAGCCCGGGCGTGTCCCCGGATGGGAGCCGCACTCGCTTGCGGGGTACAGTGAGGAGAAACCGTTTCTTGTTGACCCCGGGGCATTCCTCCTTACGTCAACATGGGAGTGGCTCCACGTACCGAACGGGTATGCGCTGGAGTTGAAGATGAAGTCCAGCCGGGCCCGTGAAGGCTGGAATCATACCGTGGCCTTTTGGTTTGACCCGGGGTGGGACGGCATTGGGACGATGGAAATTAAGAATGAGACGCGCTATCATCAACTGCCCCTTTGGCCTGGGCTGCGGTTCGCACAGGTGGTCGTCCACCGGCTCTCCAGCCTTGCCCGCAACCCCTACAACGGCCGTTACCAAGGGGCAGCAACGGCGCAGCTAGCACGCCCATGACAATGCCGCACTACGCCGAACATCGCATGATGTCCGTGCCGGACACGATTTATCTGTGCACACGTTGCAAGGTGGGCCTCGTGCACACGATGCAGGACACCGCGTTCTTCTGCTACAAATGCGGCAATAACACGCCCGGCATCCCGTATCGACGTGTGGATGTCGAAGTGCTTGAGGTGACTTATGGTCAGGCAGCCGGTCAACAGCCCGCCCGGAAGCAGCGGCGACCCAAGCTACCCAGCCGTCACCGTCGTCGGGGTTGACCCCTCACTTGCGCACACAGGCGTCTGTGTCCTAACGGACGGACGGGTTGTTCAGGAGTACGCGCTCGAGACCGCCCCGGGTGACGGGCCGCGCCCCCTGCGCCTGTACGAACAGCGCGAGCGGCTTGCCCGGATCGTCTTGTCTGCGCGCGACTCCGCGGCGCACGTTGTGGTGGCACTGGAGTCAGAGATTTGGCTGTCGAACGCGCACACCGCCAGTGAAGCGGCGGCCATCCAGGCGGTGTACCAGGTTGTGCTCTGGGAGTCGCGCTGGCCAACGCTGCATTTTCTTCCCGTGAATGTGGCGCACGTTAAGAAGTATTGCGGTGCCCAGCAAAAAGACGAAGTGCTGCTTCAGGTTTACAAACGGTGGGGGCGCGAGTACAAAGACCACAACCTCGCCGACGCGTTCGTCCTCGCCCGGATCGGGCACGACTTCCACACCGTCCTGACGGGCAGCAGTACAGGCGACCGCCTCACGAAACCGCAACGCGAAGTGTTGCTGAAGCTGGCCTATACGTGGGAACAGCAAGCGGCTCCAAAGGAGAAGCGCCGTGACAGGCAACGGAAACGGCTCACCGCCCAACGCTGACGAAACCGCTGCCGGAAAGTGGGGCGCCTCCAGCGAGCACCAGGCCGAACGGCTGATCTTGGCCGGGCATGCGAACGAGTGGTTTGTAGACGCCGTACAGCAAATGCGCCTCTATGGCACCCCCGTAACCTCCCGGGGGCGCACGCACAGGGAAATGCTACACGCCCTGACTATGCTGGTGCAGCCCCGGCAGCGGGTGCTTACAATCCCGTACCGGCGGGCAAACCCCTTTTTCCAGCTAGCGGAACCCGTGTGGATCCTGGCCGGCCGGAGTGACGCCGAATGGATTTGCCGGTACAACTCACAACTCCGCCAGTACTTGGACGGCGGGCCGGACTTCCATGGCGCGTACGGTAAGCGCCTGCGTCGTGCGGGGTTTCAGGGCACCGCAGACCAGCTTAAAGACGTCCTCGCGCAGTTGCGATTGGACGCCGGCAGCCGCCGCGCTGCCACCGTGCTGAGGGATCCGGAACTCGATAACCCGCAGGTAGAGACCCGTGATATGCCCTGCAACATAGCCTGCACGTACCAACTGCGGGATGGCAAGCTCTGGGCGGCTACCTTCAACCGCTCGAACGATTTGGTCCTGGGCCTTTCGTATACAAACATCGTGCAATTTACGACCATCCAGGAGGCGTTGGCCTGTGAGCTTGGGGTGGACGTCGGCGAGTATTCGCACTTCAGCTCCAGCCTGCACGTGTACGAGGATGATCCCATCGTACGCCGACTCGTCGAGAATCCTCACGTGTCCTTTGACGTGTACCGGCACGTGCCGTTTACCCGCATGGCCCCCGGTCCGGCGTTGGCACGGGCGGCCCTGTTGGCCCGAACGCTCGACGATCCGGTCGATTGTCCGTATTGGGAGAGCGTCCGGCGAATGTTACGGGCATGGGGCCACTTACACGGTACAAGTGCCCGCGACAACGTTGAGCGATGCCAACGGGCAGTCGACGAACTCCACTGTGTAGCTGCGCAGGATTGGGCCGTGGCCGCATGGGAATTCCTGTGGCGGTGGGCAGCGCGGCGGCACGTAACGCGCCACGTTTATCTCCCGGATTATCCGGCCGTCGTACTCGCCTACATTAAACACGACGGGGCTGTGCAGCCTTCCTTGCCTGAATATCACGGCCCGTAGGGACGACATGGACTGGCACCCTGAGCATGTTCCACAGTTTTGGCGGTTTGTCGCTGAGCGACATGCGGTGTTCGTGCGCCGGATCATTCGACTGGAACCGCCGCCGTGGTCCGAGGATCAGGTGTTGCGCAGCGTAGCATTCACGAACATTTACCGTGAACTAGATCGGGGGACGCGCGAACTTCTTCGCCGTCTGCCCGAGCAAGGCAAGCCAGAAAACCAGCTCTTTAACGTCGCGGCCTTCCGCTCCTTTGGGTGGCCGGCTACCTACGACGCTCTCGGCGGCTACCTGACGCCTGAGTCCTGGAGCTCCAAACGGATGTTCCACCGGTTGGAGGCGCTCCGGGCCCAAGGCGTGAAGATCTTCACCGGGGCGTATATGATCACTGGTCACGGCGGCGGGGGCGGCGGGGGCAAGCTACGCACGATTATCACGAATCTGACATGGCTCGCGGAACACGTTAGCCGCGTCCTTGACGAACTGGCCGATGCCACCAACCCCGTCCAGGCGCATCGCGTGCTCATGCAAGTGCCCGGCTGGGCCGGGTTTAACGCCTTTGAGATCATGATTGACTGCTGTTACCCCGAAGTCGACATTCTCCCAAGCTCGTGGCTCGACGAGTGGGCCTTCTGTGGACCCGGAGCGATTCGGGGGCTTGACCTGTTGCTTGAGCGCCGCATACGCCTGCCGCAGGTGCAGCCGGCACTGATGGAATTACGCGACAGCCAGTACGACCAGCTAGCAGCAGCCGGCGCCACGCTTCTTGGGCCCCCGCTAACCTTGGAGAATCTCGAACAAGCCTTATGTGAATACCAGAAATACGTGCGGTTCAAGGAGTTCGGGCGCGCAAAGCGCACCTACGACCCGGCCAAAGCCAGCACGGATCTACGCCTCTGGGACACGATTCCGCAGCGGTTCCGCAATCCCAAGTATTGGGTACACAAGGGGTGAAGGCATGTTCGTCATACTGCTCGCCGTCGGCTTAGCCGGCCTGCTCATCGCGTTCCTGTTTGATCTCGACGGGGATTTGGACCACGATGGGCCGCAGTTAGCCAACATGAAAGTAATTGCAGCCTTTCTCGCGGCGTTTGGCGGGTTCGGGCAGCTAGCTCGCTACGCCGGCTTCGGTATCGTTGGCGCCGCCGGGTACGGGGTACTCGCGGGACTGTGCTTTGGTGCGCTGATGGTGTGGATGCTCCGTGTGATCAGCCGTCAACAGTCGACGAGTCACGTGCAAACCGCAGACGTCTTCGGCCGCACCGGCGTCGTGACTGTGCAAGTGGGGCCGGGGCTAACAGCCGGCGAAGTTGTCGTCAATGTCGGCGGGAACCAACAGACATTCGTCGCACGGGCCGGGGAGCCGTACGCGCCGGCCTACCCCGTCGGCACCCGTGTAATTTTGACAACATTCATAGGAGACCAGGTGCTAGTCAAACCCTCCATCCGCGTAAAGGAGAATCACCGTGGGTCTTGATATCGGACAGCAGATAGCCGCATGGTTGACGACGCTAGCCATCGTTGGACTTGTCGTGCTCATGCTCGCCATCATCATTCGGATGCTGCGGGCCAACTACATCAAAGTGCCACCACATCTTGTGGCCGTTGTCTCGGGGCGGCAGCACCGGATCGTGACACGCAATGAGAACGGGGAGGAGCAGACCGTAACGGTCGGCTACCGCCTCGTGCGCGGTGGGGCGACCCTCGTTATCCCGTTTCTCGAGCGTAAGGACGAGCTAGACCTACGGGTCATCACCATCCCGAATCTAGCCGTCCAAGAAGCTATCACACGGGAAGGCGTGCCGCTGTCGATCAAGGCCGTTGCCAACATCAAGGTGGGCAGCGAGGACACGCTGCTTATCAACGCCGTCGAACGGCTCATCGGTAAAAGCCAAGAAGAGATCCGGCAGATGGCATACGAGGCCCTGGAAGGCCACCTGCGCTCCATGCTGGGCACGCTGTCCATTGAGGAGATCAACAGCGATCGGGCGGCGTTCCAGCAGCGTATGATTAACGAGTCACAGAGCGACCTGGCCCGCCTGGGGCTCAAGATCGATATCCTTACGGTCAAGGAACTGTCCGACTCGCAAGGCTATTTGGCCGCGTTGGGGCTGAAGCGGACCGCGGAGGTCAAGCGGGACGCCGAAATCGGTGCCGCTGACGCGCAGAAGGAAGCGACTATCCAGGCCACGACCGCCGAAAAAGAAGGTGCCGTAAAGGAGCAGGAAAACATTGCGCTGATCAAAGAGGCGGAGAAAGAAAAGGACGTACGCGTCGCCCGTTACAGGGCAGAAACCAACGCCGAAAGCGCCCGGGCCGAGCAGGCTGGTCCGTTGGCAACGGCCGAAGCGCGGAAGGCGGTCGTGGAGAAGGAGCAAGAGGTCGAACTCGTCCGCACACTCAAGGCAACCGAAGTGGCAGAGGCTGCGGCTGCTCGTCGCGAGCAGGAACTCGTGGCAGAAGTAATCAGGCCGGCCGAAGCACAGCGTCGCTCGGCCGAGGTCGCGGCGGAAGGCCGGGCGCGGGCGATAGAAATCGAGGCCGAAGCACAGCGTAAAGCCCTGGCCGCGGAAGGCGAAGGGCGGGCCGCGGCAAAGCGGGCCGAGTTGCTGGCCGAAGCCGACGGCATCCGTGCCAAACTCCTCGCGGAAGCTGAGGGCACGCTCAAGAAGGCCGAAGCATACAAGGCCCTGAATGAAGCCGGCCGGCTCCTCCAGATCCTCGAGGCTGCCCAAACGCTGGTGCCGGCCGCGATCAAGGAATTCAGCGGGGTCATGGCCGCGGCGACGGCGCCGTTGGCTGAGGCGGATAAGATCATCGTCATGGATTCCGGCAGCAGCAACGGGCACGGTAGCGCCTTGGACCGGTACGTGGGTATTGGGCCCCAAGCCCTCTTCGCGCTCGTTGAACGGTGCAAGGCGATGGGTATCGACATCAGCCCGCTGTTGGCCAAGGCAGGGGTGTCCGATCTGAACGCTGTGGAGGATAAGGGGGTCTAGCGTGGCAGGTACGACCTACGACGCGACGAGTCTCACGGTTTACCCGGCGGAGAATGGATACACCGTTACGTTGGGTATGTACGAGTCGTCGCTGAATTTCGTCGCACATAGCCTGGACGAAGTCATCACTATTCTCCGACAGGTCAACCTCCGCACCGGCACGCACGCTCAGCCATGACGACCCGGTACGGCGGCATGGAAGCACGCAGGCGATTGAAGCCGTGCGGTCTTCGCCGTAATTAGGGGTGCAATACAGCGCCATCCTGCTTGCCGGCGGCAACGCTGCCGGCAAGACTACGGTGCTCCGCCAGGCCGGCGAACGACTGGTCCAGGCAGGGCTGATCAAGCCCGAATGGGTTATTACGGCGGATGAAGATACCCTTCTTCAGAAGCCGTTGGTGACGACCTTTCGCAACATGATGACACGGTGGGCCGATCCGCGGGCCCGCGTGCTTCTTATTGAGGGTACACGGATCTACAGTGCCGTCTTCCGGTGCCTCGTGCATCAGTCCACCTTCGGCATGTACCGGGGGCTCCGCGCGGCGCTGATGCTCCAGACGGTAGAGGTCGGTGCACGCCATATCGAAGCCCGCTGTGTGCGCCGGGGTAAGGCGTACCGCAAGGAGTTTTGGGAAAGCGGCAGCCGGAATGCGGAACAACTCTTTGCCTCCCGGTATACCCGGGCGTTCGCCAAGTTCCAACGGGACCACCCCGCAGCGCCGTTGCACGAGGTTGCGGAATTCTGGATTACCCCGGGCTATCCTGAGCACGCTGTGATTCACGCGTGGATTGACCGCGCTATTAGGTCCTCCTGACATGGCGCGGAAGTACGCCCGCACCCCCAGTGAGATGGCCCGTCTCGTGGCGCGCATTCAAGCCGACAACGTGGTGCGCGAACATCAGCTTACGACCGGCGAGCGCCGCCCCACGCCATTCTACCAAACTCGCATCTGCCCGACCTGCGGCAAGGCTCGCTCAACGAAGATCCACAAGGCCCACACGCGCCGTACGTGATCGGGTGACTACCTTCGGCGTAAATGCCTTTGATGGATCGCCCCTGGTCTTGCTAACTGTTCTTGGAACGAATGGTGCGGGCAAGTCGACCGTGCTCCGTGCTGTGGCCGAGCAGGGTGAGTCGGTAGTGGCAGGGTACACGGTACCCCTCACGGCGGTAAGGAATTTCGGCATTGTGCTCATCGGCGACTATCTCACGCCGAGTGTTAAGATTCCGGGTGTGGACCGTATCGGCTCGAAGATTGAGATCCTTAATGCCCTGGAACATGCCTGTATCCAGGCGAAAAAGGCGGGATATTGGGCGGTCGCATGGGAGGGCGTGATGCTCCACACCCGCCAATACCACCTATATGCCGCGGGTCGCGGGCTTAGAACTTGCTACTACGTGTTGCGTGTGCCCCTGGAAACGGCATTCGCCCGCATCCAGGCCCGGGGCGGCAAGGCCCCCGCCTC